>JAYVVA010000283.1:0-7589 GCA_043787435.1 Sphingomonadales bacterium
CCGGGACGAACGACCGCGTCAGGATCGCACCCGAACTGCTGCACCGCGTGCGCAAGCCAACGCAAATGGCAGCAGCGCCGTCCAGGACGACGACTTCGACCTCGGCGATGCGCTCCCGTTTGACGCATTGCCGCCCGCGATCGGCGTCTCGACGATGGAGCCGGTGTCAGGGGTTGAGGGTGAAGCGGTCGCCGTGCCCAAAAAGCGTGGTCGGCCAAAAAAGGTGGTGCCTGAGGTAACGACCGAGGAATAAGGCAAGTGCATTGTGCCAGTGCATCTGGGCGACGGCGATGATCTTGGTGTGTGTATTCACTCCCGCTTCAGCCACGATCCGGTCATTGTCTCGGTAACAACTGACTTGGGAGAGTATGTCTGTGCGCCCGTGTGCCCTGCTATTGCTGCTCGCGATTTCTGCTCCAGCGTGCGCACAGACAGCGCTTGTTTCCGCGCAGGGCAGCGTCGCAGTCACGATTTACAACAACAATATTGCGCTCGTGCAGGATATCCGGCCGACGACGCTGCCGTCTGGTCGCACTACGGTCGAGTTTCCAGACGTTTCGGCCCAGATCCGCGCCGAAACCGTATCCATCGGTGGTGCAGACTTTGGCATCATCGAACAGAATTTCGATTACGACCTGCTCTCGCCAAGCGCACTCATGCAAAAGGCCGTCGGCCAGGTTATTACCATTGTACGCATCAACCCGGCCACGGGCGCCGAAACCCGCGAACAGGCCAAGGTCCTCGCCGCTAACGGCGGTGTGATCCTGCAGATTGGCGCAAGGATCGAGGTGCTGCGCGATGACGGTCTGCCGATCCGCGTGATCTTCGACCGCGTTCCGCCAAATCTGCGCGCGCGGCCAACGCTCTCTGTTACGCTTCAATCTTCGCGTGCGGGGACGCGGCCGGTGTCGCTGAGCTATCTAACACCCGGCCTTGGCTGGAAGGCCGACTATGTCGCGCTGTTCGACGAAGGCGCGGGCAAGATCGACGTGCAGGGCTGGGTGACGCTGACGAATAATTCCGGCACGACCTATACAAATGCGGAGACTTTGCTCGTTGCCGGTCAGGTGGGTGACAGTCGGTCGCCCTATGGAAGGGTGTATTACCCTCAGCCGAATACCCCTGGGGGCTTGATTAGACCGGGCACACAGACCGCCAACCGTGCGCAGCTGGGCGATTTCTATCTTTACCCGATCAAGGAACGCACCACGATCGCGCAGGCGCAGCAAAAACAAGTAAGTTTCCTCAACGTCAGCGGCGCCGCCGCATCTAAAGGCTATGAGTTCCGCAATGGATGGCTGGGCACAATGGAGGAGGCGCAGTCGGCATCAACCGTCTTGCGTTTCTCAACCAGCCTCGTCGGTGGCCTCGGCGATGCATTGCCCGCAGGCATAGTGCGCGTCTATACGAGAGACGCCAAGGGCCAACCGCAGTTCATCGGCGAGAACAATATCGATCACACCCCGATGGGCTCGGCATTAGGTCTCAAGACTGGCGAAGCCTTTGACGTAAAGGTGCGAGCCGTCGTCGAAAAGCGCGAGAAGATCGGCGAAAGCCGCTGGCGAACTTCGATGCGCTATACGTTGACTAACGCGCGCGCGGTACCTGTGGTGGTCGACCTGATGCAATCTGGTCTCGACAATTATTTCCACGACACGCAAATTCTGGTGGAAAGTCAGAAAAGCGATCGGCGCTCGTCAGACGACACGGCCTGGAAGGTTGCCGTGCCGGCAAATGGAGAAGCCACAGTGACCGCCGTGTTCGACACGCGATACTGATTGTGCGCCTCGCTGCGCTGCTCGTTTTCTGCTCTGTCCCGGCACTTGGCCAGACGACTACGACCTCGCCGGCGCCTGACGCTGTTTCGGTAAGCCTTTACCGCGCTCCGGACCGAAAGGCGCAGGAAGCGATAGATCTGCGAGAACTGCGCGGGTTTGCGCTCGTAACCGAAACCCGGCAGGTGATGATTCCGGCGGGTGATGGCGTCATTCGACTCGAAGGCGTGGCGGCTGGCATTCGGTCCGAAAGTGCGATTGTAACGGGCTTTCCCGATGGAATCATCGAGAAGAACCAAGACGCCAATCTGTTAAGCCCAGCCCGTCTGCTCGGCGCCTCGGTCGGACGGCGCGTGTCAATCCGCCGAATGGTTCGCGCAACCGGACAGACGACCGAGGAAGACGGGGTTATCCGCTCGGGTCCCGATGGGCAGGTCGTGCTGCAAACCGCGTCAGGTATCGAAGCGCTGCGGTGCACCGGCATTCCCGAAACAATAGTGTACGACGCGCTGCCCGAAGGCCTGTCTGCCAAACCCACCCTGTCGATCCGCACACACAGCGACCGCGCAACGATGGCAACGGTGATGCTCAGCTATCTTGCAGATAATTTTGACTGGCAGGCAAATTATGTGGCCACGCTGGGGACCGACAGCAAAAGTCTGGACCTGTTCGGCTGGGTAACGCTTGCCAACGGCGGCGACACGAGCTTTGCCAAGGCACAGCTTATAGTTATCGCTGGGCGGCTCAACCGCAGCACCGACCGTGTCGAGCACCCTTACGTGGAGCAATCTATACGTTTGACCTGCTGGCCACAGGGCACGACGAACCAGATCCCCGACAGCGGGTCATATCCGCCATCCCCGCCGCCGCCGATGGCCTCCTTTGCGGCGACTGACATCACAGTGACAGCGCGCATGATGACAGCGAAGGCAGCGATGACTGTCCAGGAGGAGGAAGTCGGCGACCTGAAGCTGTACCGCGTGCCCGAACCCGTCACGGTCGCAGCCAATTCCCAGAAGCAGGTCGCGCTGATCGACAGGGAGCGTGTGCGGGTCACGCTGGTGTATCGCGCCGATATTCACGGTGAGGGCGAGGCGCACGTCTGGCTGACGTTACGCGCAAAGAATCGATTGGCAGATGGACTTGGTCTTCCTCTTCCGGCGGGCAAGCTTGCGCTCTACCAGCAGGGCGCGACTCGACCGTTGCTGATCGGCGAGGGGGTAGTTGCAGACAAGGCGATCGGCGAAGAAGTCGAAGTCGATGTGGCGACCGTGACAGGCGTTGTCGCCCGCAAGAATGAAGGCACGTTGACGGTTACAAACGACAATCCTTATCGTGTCGCCTTCGAGGCCAAACTGGGCGCTGGCGATCTGAGTCGATTTTCGATGCCAGTCGGCAAAAAAAACGGTGTCTGGATTTGGGCCGCTGAAATTCCCGCCCAAGGGATAGTGGTGTTGAATTTCAGGGAAAGAAAATAGTCGCTTTACCGAGGAGAAAGGAGCCGCCGAGGCTCGCTAAGCGTGCTCGCGATATCAAAGCCCACCTTCGACCAGAGTGGCGCTACTCTTCGGGCAATGCCCGAGGTCGGAAATCGTCATCGAGCGCGACGAAGGTGAACACCCCGCTGGTGACCTTGACCTCATCTTGCCCACGGTTGCGGCTGGCAATAACGTCGAGGCGGACCGCAACCGACGTGCGTCCGCGTCGTTCGATCCGGGCATAAACCGAAATCAGGTCGCGGAGCAAAATCGGAGCGAGGAACTGCATCGTCTCGATCGCCACCGTCGCACAGGCGCCCTGTGCAATTCGGCTGGCAACGATGCCGCCGGCTATATCCATCTGACTCAGGACCCAACCGCCAAAAATATGACCGTTCGAATTGATGTCGGCCGGTTGCGGTACGACGCGCAGGATGGGTTCGCCCAGGATTCCGCCGAGATGATTCATCATTCCTCCTCAGGGCGCGTCGGATCTACGATCTTGTCGTCATGGCCGGAACCGGACGAAAGGAAAACGAGACCCATCAATGCGGCAGCGAGAAAAACCGAAAAGAAAATGCCGCCCGCCGAGAATATCGTTCCCAGCAATGGCATCGGTCCTATCGCCAGGTACAGTGCGGACAATCCCACGCCAACCGCGCCAACTGAAGCGAGCGTCATCCACCCCATCAGCCGCTTGTAGCGAGCCCAGGCGAAACGGGCATAATCGGGATTGTCGAGATCAGGTTGATTCACGCGGCTTTCCTTTACGGCCAGCTCGTGGGATCATGAGCCACAGCGACCAAAACAGAGTCGTCTGTAGGAGATGAGCCGATGACTGTCAGGGCCATTCTTTCGGGCAAAGGCGGCGAAGTGAAATCAATCGTCCCCGACGCGACCGTCGCCGACGCAGTCAAACTGCTTGCCCAGCACCGGATCGGCGCGGTTCCGGTCACCGATCTGACGGGCGTGGTTGGCATTTTTTCCGAGCGCGACGTGATATATGTATTGGCACGTGAAGGATCGACTGCGCTCGATCTTAAAATTCGCGATGTCATGACGACACCAGCGCTGACTGTCGACACTGATGCCCCCGTCATGTCGGCGCTGTCGATGATGAGCAGGCGGCGCATCCGCCACCTGCCCGTCGTCGAAGGCGGTAAAATGGTCGGCTTCGTATCGATCGGCGATCTCGTCAAATACCGCATCGACCGGATCGAAGCTGAAGCCGCAGCGCTGAGGGAATATATCGCGAGCTAATCAGCTACGGACGACGCCGACGGCCGAAAAAGCCCGAGGTTCGTCGGGCGGTGACCCCGGCTGGCTGAGCTCGCGCTGCCAAATGCCGACATCGATCCACTGACCATTCTTGTAGCTGATCTCGCGATAAACCCCTGCGCGGCGGAAGCCCAATGCCTCGTGAAGCAGGATCGCCTTGTCTTGCGGCATGGTCAGGGTGCTGACAGCCTGGGTGTAGTGCATGGCGGTGAGCGTAGCCAGCAACGCCACGTAAAGTGCCCGCCGAACCCCCTGTCCTTCGAGCTCGCCGGCAACATAGCAGGCAGTTTCAACCGAGAAGCGATAGGCCGTGCCGGGCCGCGTTGGCTTGGCAAAAGCGTAACCGAGCACGAGTGCACTATCGCCATCATAGGCAACGATCCAAGGGTGAGTATCGCCCGCGGCCGAGACCCGCGCACGCATGTCCTTGACGGTCGGGGGCATGCTTTCAAACGAGACCGCGTTGGTCACTACATAGGGACCGTAAATGCCAAGCAGCGCCTGGGCGTCGTCGGGCGTAGCAGAACGCAATGAGATCATGCACTGATCCAGTTGGCAATGAGCTGCAGAACGGTTGCCGATTTCAGTGGTGTTGCCGTCACAGGGCATTCGAGACAACGCGCCTGAATCGCCGAGGAAGACATCATCAGTCGCGCGTCCTCTGCAACGCCGGTGAGTGTCGCCATCCGTTGTCGTGCCAATGTCGACAGCAGATCAGTTGACGCCGCAGCATCTTCTTCGGCGCCGAACATCGACGCCACGACTTCGGCCCAACCCGGCTCCTTGTCGAGCCAGACGGCGTGGGGAGCGGAAGGGTCGAGCTTTGCCTGCCGTGCCGCTTCGGCAATCGCGTCGTCGATGCCACCGAAGGCGTCGATCAGGCCAAGCTGATGCGCCGAGCCACCGTCCCAGACACGGCCCTGTGCGATCTCGTTGACCCGCTCGGGTGTCAACTTGCGCGCGCTGCTCACCAGATTGATGAACCGTCGATACCCCGATTCGATACTGGTCTGGATAACCGTGTCAAACGCGGCATTGGTGCCGGCCATGACATCGGGCTGGCCCGATAACGGTGTCGTTGTTACGCCATCAGTGGTTATCCCAACCTTCTTCAGGCTGTTTTCAAAAGTCGGGATAATACCAAAAATGCCTATCGAGCCCGTGATCGTCGATGGCTCGGCAAACACCTTATTTCCTGCCATCGACACCCAATACCCGCCCGAGGCCGCAACATTGCCCATAGACACGATGACGGGCATTCCCTTGTCGCGCGCTGCAACGAGCGACGACCTGATTCGCTCGGACGCAAGCGCCGAACCGCCGGGCGAATCGACCCGCAGGACAAGCGCTCTATATTTCTTGGCGGCAACTGCCTTGTCGATGATCTTGCTGACCGTGTCGCCGCCCGCCGTCCCGGATGCGGCTTCGCCGTCCTCGATGATGCCCGCAACGGTCACAATGCCGATGGTGCTGTCGCCGGTCTTGCGCGGATTGGCGGCAATATAGGGTTTTAAGTCGATTCGGGCATAGGCCTGATCCTTGCGACCGGGGCCGACAATCGTTGCCACGCGCTTGTTAAACGCGGCGCGATCGGCCAGCTTGTCGACGATCCCCGCTTTTAAGGCTGCGGCTGCAGGATCGCCGCTCGCCGCCACTGCCCCTGCCGGATCGGCGACGAAAGCGGCAAGTTGTGCCTTGGGTCGTGCCCTGCCAACCTCAGCCTGCCATCCCTGCCACATCGACGCGGCTAAAGCTTGACTCGCTTGCTTGGCTTCGGGCGACTGGCCGTCGCGAATGTAAGGCTCTACTGCTGATTTGAATTTGCCAACGCGATAAACGTGGACATTGGCACCCACCTTATCGAGCATTCCCTTGTAGTAGAGTCGCGATCCTCCCGGCCCCTGGAACAGGGCGATCCCCATAGGGTGAAGCCAAATCTCTGATGCGTGCGCCGCAAGTTGATAGGCTTCGTCGCTGTACCCCGTCGCGTAGGCGAGAACGGGTTTTTTCGCGCGCACTTTGTCGAGCGAGGTCGCAACGTCGCTAAGCGCAACCTGTCCGCCGCCGAGAAAGCCGTCAAAATCGAGCACTACCGTTTTGACGCGATCGTCGGTCTCTGCGGCGTCAAGCGCGGCGACGATGTCGCGCAGACGAAATTGCTTGGCCTGACGACCGCCGGACAGAGCCTGCATCGGGCTGATGCTCGCGGGTTGTTCGACAATGTTGCCTTTGAGCTCAAGCACAAGCGCGCCCGTGCCGACGGCCTTGGTACTTGGCCGTGCGGAGAGCGCTGCTGCCAGAGCGCCAAAGAAGATGAGCATGAACACGAGGACAAGCGCGTCCTTAATGCCGACCAAGACGCGCCAAGCGCCGCTTACCAAGTTCATTGCAATCGCTGTCCCGTAAGGTGCTTTAGCGCGCTAGCGCAGGGTAGCGGCGGTGTAAACGCAGCTGTCGCTATTCGAGACATGTCAGCCGCAGGAGCGCCAGATCTCCCTTGGTCGCGCCAACTTCCTTTTCGAGGAAGGCATCGACCGATCCCCATCGCGCGTCAATTTCACTAAAGGCGCCGTCAAGATGCGCATTAGCCGTTGCGGCCTTCAATGACCGCGGCCGGCTGGACGCGCCGTCCTTCTGGTAGGCGGCAAATAGCGTGGCGACTGGATTGGCTTTTGCCGTCGCGTGGTCAATCTTCGGCAGTTCGCACCCCGGCCGGCGATAGGTCGTCGACAGGTTGTAGTCGGACGTGATCGTCTCACGCGACACGGCGAGGGCGCTCGGCACCATCGCAGTGGTAAATGCTGTACGGTCCTGCCCGGCCGAACTGTTATAGACTAAGGGACTTTCTCTTTGGATCAGATCAGCGGATGCAATGCAAAGCTGCGGCGCAAGGAAGGTCGGGAAATTCCGGCACAGATAAACATCATTGGCCATCGCGCGGCGGTCGCCCATCATCGTCGTCATCGAGAAGTCGATCGCGGCATATCGAATGCCGGTCAGCCGTGTCGGCGCGAGGGCACATTTTTCGCTCGATCACAGATCACCATATTTTTCAGCC
>JAYVVA010000284.1:0-1838 GCA_043787435.1 Sphingomonadales bacterium
CAAGCTTGGCTACATCCATTTGCCGACCGTTCGGCGCAGATGGAGCGTTCGGATGATCGCATAGGTCAGCAGGCCAATCGGGCCGAGCACAAAAGTCAGGATCAAAGGCACGATCATCGCCCAGTGCGGCGCGCCGATCTTTCCCGCGTCCTCGACTTCCCACGCCCCGACAAACAGGTCGAAGGCGAGGTAATGTGTCCAGCCAAGCATGACATTTCCCGGCTTCGAAAACAGGGCTGAGACGCCTGCCAAAGTAGCAAAGCCTCCCCCCTGAACGGGCTGCGTAAGTGTGAACAGCTGGACCAAATAAGCGAGTGCGAGCAAACCCGACGCGATGCGTGCACTGCGTATCAATGGTATTCGGGCCAGGGGCGCTACGAGCAGGGCGATCCAGCCGCTAAGCGCAAGCAGCGAGCACAACGAAAAAATGCGGTCGAGGTCCATGTTCAAAGTGAGCGCACGAGTTTGACTGCGCCTGCCGCCCATGCCGGGTCGCTCACGATCTGTTGTTTGCTGCCGGGTTCGAGGGGTAGAATCTGCAACCGGTCGCCCTCGCGCCCGATCAGGCGGCCGAAAATAAACCGGCCGCCGGGACGCGGGAGCAAGACGTCGCGGTTGAGAAGCGTGGCATAAGCGTCGGGCAGGACTTTGAGACACCAGATCACGTCGCTGCGACGGTAGTCGCCGATCCCGTCTTCAACCTTCATCGCAACCATATCACCTTGCGGCGTCGGCGGAGCTACGACCGAGTCTTTGCGCGGCGCGTGAGCACCCTCGCGACTGAGGATGGCGACCACGGGCAGGGCGGCCCGGTTGGGCAACTCGACGAGATCACCGGCGGTGACGCCGAGTGCCGCAGCAATCCTGTTGAGCCAGCCCACCGAAACGGTTCGCGTTCCCGTTTCGAGTCGCCCGATCGTTTGCGCGGTAGTGGGGGGCAAACAGGCATGTGCAACGTCCAGCAACGTAAGGTTCTTCGCTCTGCGGACTTCACGGATTCGCGTGATCATCGTCGCAACTCCTAACCTAACCGGCCTTGTGTTTCCGACAGGTAGCGCAATTGGGCAAGCCTATTTGGTGATTTATGTCGACGAACACTGGTGCCGATGACGGAATTTGCGACCGCGAGATCTGCGTCTCTTCCAGACGCGACACGGCAAACACGAAACGGCGCGTTGCCGCCGTCAGCTTTTTTCTCGACGCACCCGCATCGACGGACACGGCAGCATCGTCAATCCGTCGCGCTGTTGCGCGCGGAAGTAGCCGTCGATGGCAGGCATTTCCGCGCGCAACAGCGCGCACCATGTCGCCCAGAAATCGACAACAACGACCCTACCGTGCGCGGCGGCGACGGAGAGCGGCGGGCCGCCGACGTTGATTGCCGAGGGCAGTCTGCTGTTAGTCGCCCTGACTTGGTATCGGCACAGCAGTCGGCGCGCAGGCCACGACGGCGATGTATGACCGGAACGACATGTGGCGCCTTTCGCACACGATATGCATTACGGCGAGCGCCTGGCACGCAAGCCGTGACGGGAACCGACGCGTCGGAGCGAAAATGCGTCGCATCGCCAGTGCGGGGCAAGGCGATCACATGTTCGGCTGTTCGGTCTGAGCTGTTCGGTCACCGGCGCCTCAAGCGAGGACAGGGCCGCGGACATGCGCCGCGCCCGGTCAGCTGCGCGCGATGCCGATCGCGGCGCCTGCGGTCCCTCGGCCTGGGGCATCGACTCCTGAGCTTAACGACTAATCCGCGCTGCGGGCGAGGTCCCGGCGGTGTCTGCAGGGTGGCGCTTTGTGTGCCGCCGCGCCATGACAGCTGAGCAGGAGAGAGACATGCC
>JAYVVA010000285.1:0-1699 GCA_043787435.1 Sphingomonadales bacterium
AATTCGGTCACCCATTGCGTCTGCGTCCAGCACAAGGCGTAAAAGGTCAGATCGACCGCCCATAGCGCGCCGAGCGCAGCGAGCGGCAAGACGACGCCGGCGCGCGCTCCAGCAGCAGTCGCGATGTAAAGATTATGAACGGCGACGAGCGCCCCGACCGCAAACGCCATGCGCAGCGCAAAAGCCGACAACAGCAGCGCGGGCGCTGGATCGTCGAGGGCAGGCGCGAGCGCAGCAAGCAAGTCGATTGCCCCGTTGCCCGCCGCCGCAAACGCAAGGACCGCATAGAGCACCCCCAGCGCGCGATGGTCGCTGCCGCCCCGGCGAAGGAGCGCATAGAGGAAACTCAACCACGCAAAGTTGCGCACGCTTTCGGCCAGTTGCGATGCCGGAGCTGCAACGCCCAGAGCAGCCGTTACACCGGTCCACAACGCCATCGCGAGGCAAGCGACGATCACCGCCCGCGAGGCGCGGTCGCGCCAGCTCACGCGCTGCCACGCCGCGAAGGCTGCAAACAGTGCGGCGGCAAGCGCGTGACTCCAGACGAATACGTCGCTCATCGCGCACCGTCGGGAAATAGAATGACGCGGATCGTCTGGAGGATAATGACGACGTCGAGGAAGGGCGTGTAATTTTTCGCGTAATACAGGTCGTATTCGAGCTTCTGCCGCGCATCGTCGAGGTTTGCCCCATAGGGATAGTTGATCTGCGCCCAGCCGGTGATCCCCGGCTTCACGACATGACGTTCGGCGTAAAATGGTATCTTCTTTGCGAGTTCAGCGACGAATTCGGGACGCTCCGGGCGCGGCCCGACAAAGCTCATCTCACCCTTCAGAACAGTCCAGACCTGTGGCAGCTCATCGATCCGAACCTTGCGGATGAAGCGCCCGACACGCGTGATGCGGGGATCGTCGGCCTCTGCCCAGACGGCTTTGCCGGCGACTTCGGCATCGTGCCGCATCGATCGCAGTTTCAGGATGTCGAAAGGCTGTCCGTAAAGCCCGGTGCGCGTCTGCCGGTAGAACGCGGGACCGCGCGATCCCAACTTGATGAGGATCGCTGTCACCGCGACGACAGGCAAGGTCAGCGCAAGCAGCAACGCGGCGACGACCATGTCGAACAGCCGCTTTGCGAGCGACGACAGCCGCCGCCCGCTAGAAAACCCGTCTGAGAAAATCAGCCAGCTCGGATTGATACTTCGCAAATCGACCCGACCGGTTTCACGCTCCAAAAACGTCGAAATCTCGTTCACATGGACGCCGAGCGTCCGGATATGGAGCAAGTCGGCCACAGGCATCGCCTTGCGACGTTCCTCCAGCGCGAGCACGACTTCGTTGGCACCCAGTTTGGCCGCGTAATTGGCAAGATCGTCGATGGCTGCGCGCGGGACTGCCGTCCCCACCACTGACTCGCAATCACCCATGTCGATATGGCCGACGACCAAGAAACTGGTCGCTCGCTCGGCGCCGAGCCGTCCGAGCCGCGCCGCGCGCTGCCCTGCGCCCAGCACCAGCACGCGCCGCTTGAACGCCTCGCCCCCGAACGTCCGCGCAAGCAGCACACGCACGCTGACCAGAAATACAAAGGCAAATCCCATCGCATAGAGCGAATTCGACCGCCACAGCGTGTACCCCGGCAGGGTAAAATAGACGACCGACAGGAAGATTACGCCGAGGCAAATTGCCACGACCAGCCGCGC
>JAYVVA010000286.1:0-2643 GCA_043787435.1 Sphingomonadales bacterium
CAAAGCCCAGTTCGCCGTAATCTTCGGCGAGCGCTTCATCAAAGCCATGCAGGCGTAATGTTCAAACGCCAGCCCGCACACGAAATTCCTGACAGTCCCAGCCCGGGTCGGTCAGAAGAATAAGATCACCCGACGTTGGGCCAGGCGTGGCACCAGGCCGTCGGCTCTCCATGACCAGCGCACCCAGTCAACCTACATCTTCGGGGCCATCTGCCCCGCCCACGACAAAGGCGCCGGCCTTGCCCTCCCATTTTGCAACACCGAGGCGATGACGCTTCATCTGCAAGAGATCTCCGCTCTCGTCGCTCAAGGCGCGCACGCAGTGATCCTGATGGATCAGGCCAGCTGGCACACCACAAGCCAGCTACAGGTTCCCGACAACCTCTCGCTGATCCCGATCCCGGCCAAGTGTCCCGAGCTGAACCCGGTCGAGAATGTCTGGCAGTACATGCGCCAAAACTGGCTTTCCAATCGCGTCTTCTCATCCGACGACGAAATCGTCGACCATTGCTGCGATGCCTGGAATAAATTGATCGCCGAAACAGGCCGCATCAGGTCAATTGGATATCGCGATTGGGCACACCAGTCATGATTACTGAGACTTGGTATCACTGCAGTTGTCGCGGCCGCCGATGCGTTGGCCGCCGAACATGGGGAGAGTGCGACGACGTCGACCTTGAAGGCTGAAGCACGCTGCCTTCGTCGCGTCTTCGACGACCTTGTCGAAATGATCCGAATCGAGGCGGGCGCGCTCGCCCTGCGGCGCGAAGTGACTGATCTGACCGATGCTGTGGCCGCCGCAGTCGCGAATCTGCGGGCTGAGCTCGTCCTTCATAAGCCGGTCCTCGACGTTCCCCTACCCTGTCCCTGGTTGAGGCTGCCCCGCGCATGCTCCACCACATCTTCATCAATCTGCTTGGCAATGCTGCCAAATTCGCGCCGGCGGCGACCCCGATCACGATCCAAGCGCGGCGCGTACTGAACGGTTTGACGCTTTCGGTTCTCGACGAAGAACCTAGGCTCCCGTCGGGTCGCGACACAACGCTGTTCGACCGGTTTGCCCGCGCCGACGGCGATGACATGAGTGGCGGGACCGGGCTTGGGCTCGCGATCGTGAAGGGTTTTACCGAAGCGATGGATTTGAGCGTTGCAGCGGGTAACCGCGCCGATGGCGGTGCCGCCTTCGAGATAACGTGGCCTGAAGCCAGTATCCGACGGTCGGAGAAATAACGGCGCGGATCCTGATCGTCGATGACGAGCCGGCTATCCGGCGCCTGGTCCGCGTCGCTGCCGAACGCGCGGGCTATGTCGTCATCGAGGAAGAGATGCTCGAGACCCGCTGGCCAGAGCACGTGCACCGGTTCCCGATCGCGTCCTACTTGACCTCGGCCTGCCGGACCGTGACGGCCTCGAGCTCCTGCCGATCTTCAAGGCTGCAGGCATTGCAACCATTGTTCTCACCGCACGCGACCCGACCGACGAAAAAGTCGCCGCTCTCGACTTGGGTGCCGACGATTATGTAGTGAAGCCTCTCGATACCGCCGAGCTCCTCGCGCGCGTTCGCGTGGCGCTGCGTCACAGCGAGAGCAATGCCGGGACCACTGAACACCTCGTCGCAGGTGATATCGCCATCGACTTGCCTGCCCATAGAGTGACTCGAGCCGGCATTGACGTACATTTAACGCGCAAGGAATTTGGGTTGCTTGCGGAATTAGCGCGTCATGCGGGTCGCGTCCTGACGCACACATCTGCGTTGCATCATCTGGGACAAAGCGCATATCGACGACGTGGCATATTTACGCGTTGCGGTCCGCAGTCTGCGCGCAACAATGGAACCAAATCCGGCCGCACCGAAACTCATCGTCAACGAGCCGGGCGTGGGTTATCGACTCAGTGCCTAGGCTCGCTCGCTATGCGTCGGCACCTGGCGCTGGATATTGGAGGTAGGCTAGCCGGCGGACTTCGCGCCGCCCCCTCACGACAGTATCGAGGATCAACCCGGCGAAGAAATTGAGAAATGCGAGGATCATCAAGCCTGTTGCAAGGATCGCCGTCGGGAACCGAGGGACCTGTCCAGTTTCCAGATAGGTCAGCACCAGCGGGATCGACAAGAAAATCGCCATCAAGGCAAAGACGAAACCGGCAAAGCCAAAGAACGCCAGTGGCCGTTCGAACCGCGCGAGCATCGCGATCGTGCGCAGGATGCGCCACCCATCAGAAAAGGTGCTGAGTTTCGAGACCGAACCCTCTGGCCGCGCAGCGTAGGCAGTAACGACTTCGGCTGTTGGCATCTTGAGTTCCAGCGCGTGGACGCTGATCTCGGTTTCGATCTCGAAGCCAGCCGACAGTACCGGAAAGCTCTTGACAAAGCGACGCGAAAAAACGCGGTATCCTGACAGGATATCGGTAAAACTTCGCCCGAAAACTTGTGTCAGCATGCCCGTGAGCATCTTGTTGCCCAAGCGATGCCCACGCCGATACGCGACGTCGATTTCGGACTTGCGGGCCCCGACAACCATATCGAGTTGCTCGCCGACCAACCGTGCAATGAGTGCCGGCGCTGCGGCCGCCTCATATGTCGCGTCACCATCCGCCATCACATAAATGTCGGCGTCGATATCCGCGAACATGCGCCGCACGACA
>JAYVVA010000287.1:0-10376 GCA_043787435.1 Sphingomonadales bacterium
TTCGTAGACATCTCCTGCATTCAGCAGCACCGCTTCGCTCCAGGCCGGACCGATGAAGGACAGGCCGACGGGCAACCCGTCGACTTGCCCCATGGGAACGGTGAGATGCGGAAATCCAGCGACGGCTGGTAGCTGGCTTGCACTCGGACCGCTGTCCTGATCGCCATTGACGGGATCACTTAGCCAGGCCGGTCCGTTGGTCGGCTGGACCAGTATGGCCACCCGGTTATTTGTTAAAAGCCGATTCAATGTTGCCTGCGCGCCGGTTTGTGCCGCTGCCAGGGCCTTAACATAGGCCGGGTCGGACAGTCCCTTGGTTGCCTCAGCCTCGATGAACGTCTCCTGTCCAAACAGAGCGAGCTCGGTTTCGGCGTGCGCTTTGTTGAAGGCAATCAACTGCGCCAGCGTGCGCGTTTTGACCGCAGGAGGTGTGGCAGCAAGATAAGCGTTCAGATCAGCCTTGAGTTCGGTCAACAAAACAGTGTTTTCCGCCGCGCCCAGCCCGGCCGGCGGATCAGTCTTTTCGATATCGACCAATATGGCGCCGGCCTCCCTGAGGCGCACAAGTGCGGCTTCAAACAGTTTGCGGGTCGCTGCCTGATTTCCCACCGCATCGCGCAGGACACCAATGCGCACGCCCTCGATCGTCCCCGTCAGCGCTGCAGCATAATCGCGGCGATGGCCGTCAGCACTTTTTGTTGCCGGGTCGGCCGCGTCGCTCCCAGCGATGACGGTCAGCAGCGTCGCCGCATCGCGAACGCTGCGTGCCATCGGCCCTGGCGTGTCCTGGCTATGACTAATCGGCACAACATGCGTGCGCGAAACGAGCCCGACGGTGGGCTTGAGGCCAACGATCCCGTTGATCGATGACGGGCAGACGATCGATCCGTCGGTCTCCGTGCCTATTGCTGCCCAGGAAAGACCTGCCGCAACCGCTGCCCCCGACCCGCTCGACGATCCGCAGGCAGTACGATCGAGCGCGTAAGGATTGCGCACGATACTCCCAACAGCACTCCAGCCGCTCATTGAATGATTGGAGCGGATATTGGCCCATTCGGACAGGTTGGTCTTGCCAAGGATCAACGCGCCCGACGCGCGCAGCCGCGCCACCAAGGGGGCGTCGCGATGTGACACGTTGTCAGCAAGAGCGAGCGAGCCGGCGGTCGTTGCCATCTCGTCAGCCGTTTCGATATTGTCCTTGATCAATATCGACTTGCCGTGAATTGCGCTTTGGCCCTTTCCTGCGACCTTATCTGCCGCAAGCGTTGCAGCAATCCGAGCGCGATCGGGGTTGAGTGCAATAATGGCATTCAACTGCGATGCGGCATGATCCCCGCCAATCATCCCATCAATAGCGACCATATCGTCGTGGGTCGCCGCCGTAGAGATATTTGGCGTTACGCACAAAACTAACGGTAGAGCGAGAAACTTTAAGCGCATGTTCAGTCTCCAAAATTTCTGTAACTTTAAAAGAGCTTGGCCAGCTTCACCTTGGCACCCATGTAGAAAGAGCGACCGATCGCGCTAACCGGGTAAGCAAATCCGGCCGCTATGTCGGGTTGCTGGTCGGTAAAGTTATTGATCCCGCCGTAAATCGTGAACCTGTCGCCAACGTCATAGCTCAGCTGAACGTCGTGTTCCCAGCGTTCCTTGTACATGATGTACCGCGGATCGTAGTTCGGATGGGCAGCTTGCTGGATTTGGGTGTATCGCTCGGTCTTGCCCTGCCACGCGAGACCGTAGTTGACCGTAAGCGGCCCATGGATCCAGCTCACGTCGAGGTTGCCGCTATAATTGGGCCGATACGTGCGATTGCGCTGTTGTTCGGGGGTCCCGCCCACGGTTGCAAGGAAAGTGAGGTCGTTGAGGTAGCCCCCAGACAGTCGAAAATCCAGACGTCCGAGCGCGGGTGACAGATTGAGCCGATAGGCCGCGCTGATTTCGAGACCAGATGTGGTGAAGGCAGCGACGTTTAGTGTTTGCGTCTTGTACGAGTTGATGAACCCAGTCGCCGTCGAGCGCGTGAAACCGTTGCAAAAGACATTCTGCAATGTCGGCTGGTCGACGCAGAGCTTGAATACCTCGTTCACGTCAGGCGTATTGATCGCATTTGCCAGCTTAATGTCGTACCAGTCCGCGGTGAAGGAGAACCCTGAAAGGAAGCGCGGTCGAAGAACAATACCGGCTGTCCAGGTTTTTGCAATTTCGGCCTTCAGGTTGGGATTTCCGCCCGAGAGGCCCGGTTGACTGGTACTCTGTTTGGGGTCGGTCGAGGGACTGAACACCGCGATCTGGGCAGGCGACAGTCCCAGTGCGGTCAGCGCCGCTTTACAGTTCGCTACGCGGTATTGCGTTCCCTCCGGAAGATTCGTGGGATCGCAAGGGTCCGTGAGGAAAGTCTGGACGCCCTGTAACGGACTGAACAATTCCGTGATATTCGGGGCGCGAACCGCGCGTGAGTATGTTCCGCGGAACGTGATGTCGCGCACCGGCGAATAGGTGCCGTCTATTTTCCATGTCGTGGTTGATCCAATCGTAGAATAATCAGAAAACCGAACGGCTCCGCCGAAGGAGAGGTCCTCGGCAAATCGCACATGCGTTAGGAGCGGCAAGCTGACCTCGCCATAGGCTTCTTTGACGTCGAATTGCCCGCCACTGGGGAGCGTCTGGTTGCCCCCGTCGAAGAAGCCGCCCTGGGCAAAGGCCGACGGCGTCGACCGCGTCTTTTCCTTTCGGTATTCAGCGCCGAGCGCGAACTGGATCGGCCCCCCTGGCAGGCTGAAAAGGAAACCTAAATCGCCCGTCAAAGACCCTGACGCGACCTGCTGCTCGCTGTACGCGCGCGTGACATCATTGACGAACACGAAGTTGCGTCCTGCCTCAGAGCTCTGACCGTAGCCAAGTAGTGAGAGGGGTGAACATTCACCCGGCTTGAAGCTTAACGGCGCACCGGAGACAGGTACGCCCGTGATTGTGGCGACACCGGCATAATTATTTGCGTCGATGGCTGTTTGCCCTGGCAGGTTAATTCGGCAGGTTGGCTTTCCCGTCGCAGGGTCAACGACGGCGTCGACTGCAGCATAGTAACGATCGGTTACGCGTGCATTGCCCGACGTCGCGACCGAAGCAGATCGACCATAGACGTAGGAGAGCTCATATTTTAAATTTCCAGTGCGCTCACCTTGAGTCAACGTGCCGCTCATGCCGAGCACCGCGCGGTAAGTATCGCGTCTAGCCGACTGCGTATTGACCCCGAGATCAAAATTGTCGCGGCTCACAAGGGCCCCAATCGGCGCGGCAGCGCCGAAGCGATTTTGCAGGTAATAATTGTCAGGCGTCAGAAACGTATTGAAGTCGAACGACGGCTGAACGACGGTGAAGGCACTGGTATGTACAAATTTGCCCTCAACGAAGAACTTCAGCGCTGGTGACACTTCGTAGCTCGACAGGAGGTTGACGTTGTGGCGCTCGATTTGTGGTTCGATGTCGCCAAAATATGCTGCAGTCGGCGTATTTGACGTGCTGTTATATGCGCGACCTCCACTACCCGGAATGAGTATTCCGCGGTCGTAAGGGCTCCCGTTACCGTCAAAGTTGGGAACGCCCTGGAACTCGGTTTGGCCTGACACCGGATTGAAGACGCCGATATCCACTGCGCCATTCGGCGCACTGTCCTGCCAGCTGACGTTAGAGTAAATTTTATCATAAGGCAGTTTCAGATTGTTTGTCGGGTTGTGCGTCACCGGATCCATGAATGTCGGATTGTCGATGTTCCTCAGCAATTGAAGATTGGCACGGGGGTCGCCGAGGTAACCGCGCGCGCGCTGATTCAATCTGTCCGACTGATTATACTCATACGCCAGAGTGATATTGCCGCGCCCGTCATCAAAATTATGTCCGACAATGACCGAGCCAAGGCGATTTCCAGCGTCGCCGCGTGATGAAATGCCGGATTGGAACCGCGCAGATAAGCCTTCAAAACTGCGTTTAAGGCGGAAGTTGACTACGCCGGAAACGCCATCCGCACCATAGATTGCTGAAACACCGCCCGTCAGCACGTCGATGCCCTCGATCAGGTCGACCGGAATCGTGTTAATATCGACCGAGTTCTCGCCTGAATAAGCGTTCACGTGGCGACGACCGTCGACAAGGACGAGCGTGCGCTGGGATCCCAGATTGCGCAGATTGAGTACACTTGTGCCTACGTTGCCAGCGCCGGAGGAACCTCCGTAATTCTGAGAATTTGAGCCAGCGTTCGATCCATTGGTCAATGAACCCACGAGTGACGGCGTATTGACCAAAAGCGACGTGACATCGATCTTACCCGACCGCTCGATCATCTGGGCTGAAACCGAAGTAACCGGATTGGGAAACTCGATTTCCGGACGCGCAATGCGCGTGCCGGTTACAATAATCGACTGATCGTCTGTTGAAGCGCTTTCCGGCGGTGTCTGCGATTGAGCGAGCGCTGTCGTCGCAAGCATTGACAGCGACAGAGTCGATGCCCCCGTCACCAGACGGATTAGTGTCGTGGAGTTCATCGCGGGGCCCCTTTTTTTCCGCCCGCGGGAAGATACCCGAGGTCGGTAAGCTGCCATTATAAATTTCAAAAGCAAGCCTGTTGGTTGCAAATAGACACTGCAATTACCGGTCGCACTTCCGCTCGAGCGGTCAGTCAGTGCGAAATTCCCATTTCTGACAACACAAAAGCCGTCGATTCGGCTTCTTCCTCAAAGCGCCGAAACCGTCCCGACTTGCCACCATGGCCTGCTTCCATGTTAATACGGAAGACCAACGCGTTGCTGTCGGTCTTTGCAGCACGCAGCTTGGCGACCCATTTGGTAGGCTCGTAATACTGAACCTGACTGTCCCACAACCCGGTGCTGACAAATAGCGACGGGTACGCGACGCGAGCGACATTGTCGTAGGGCGAATAGCTCAGCATATAATCATATGCCGGTTTCTGCGCGGGGTTACCCCATTCGTCGAACTCGTTGGTTGTGAGGGGGATACTCGTGTCGAGCATTGTCGTCACGACATCCACGAACGGTACTTGCGCAACGATTACGCGGTAGTCGGCCGGCGCCATGTTGACGACCGCGCCCATCAACAGCCCGCCGGCACTCCCGCCTTGGGCGGCGACACGCCCTTTCGCCGCATAACCTTCGCGCACCAATGCCCTTGTCACGTCGATGAAATCTGTGAAACTGTTACGCTTCTTCATCAAATGACCGTCATCATACCAAGTCCGGCCCATTTCCTGCCCTCCGCGAATATGCGCGATCGCATAGACAAAACCGCGGTCGAGCAGGCTCGGCAGCAGCGGCGCAAACTCAGGGTCGGTCGAATAACCGTAGCTGCCGTATGCGTATTGAAATAGCGGCGCGGTCCCGTCTTTTTTGAAAGTTTTTAAGTGAACTAGCGATACCGGCACTCGTGCCCCGTCACGTGCCGTAACCCACACTCGTTCTGTGACGTAGCGCGACGCGTCGTATCCGGGCACCGGCTGCACCTTCAAAACAGTTCGCTCGCCGGATGTGACATCGACCTCATAGGTCGTCTCGGGCGTTGTTAGCGAATTATAGGTGTAGCGTACTTTCGTCGCTGCCACTTCCGGGTTGACGTCGAGCGACATTACGTACGCGGGTTCGTCGGACTGAACAAAGCGGCTTTTGCCACCGGCGGCGAGCAAACGGAGCCGTTTGTTACTCGCTGACCGTTCCTCGATCGCGATAAACCCGTTGAACGGTTTGAAGCTCTCGATGAAAACGTCTTTACTTGTCGGGACCAGATCTACCCAGGCTGGCCGACCTCTTGCCAAGTCGCCATCCCGGACAGTGGATAGTTTATAGTTTGGGGCGTTGTCATTGGACCGAACGAGCCAATGGTCGCCGATATGATCGGCGTCATACTGGAGTCCCCGCTCGCGTCGGGCGATGACGTTAAACTTTTCAGGATCTGCGGCATTGGCGCACCGCCATTCATTGCTGACGGTACTTCTCAGACTGATACACAAAAACCGATCGTCGGACGTGCGGCTTAAGCCAAGGTAGAAGGCGTCGTCCTTTTCTTCATACACCAGTTTATCCGCTGATGCCGGGGTTCCCAGCACGTGCGCTTTCACTCGCTTGCTCAGAAGCGTGACCGGGTCCTTTTCGACATAGAGCACGGTCTTGCTGTCGTCAGCCCAGACGAAGTCGGGCTCGACGTCGGCAACACGCTCACCGGTATCGCTCCCCGTCGCGAGGTCTCGAAAGTTCAGGAAATATTGCCGACGACCCACGGTGTCCTGGGCGTAAGCGAGGATGCGGCTGTTCGGGCTGACCTGACGACCCGCGACAGCAAAGAACCCTTTTCCGGTCGCCATCTTGGCTTCGTCGAGCATCACTGTTTCAGGATTCGACATGGACCCGTTTCGGCGGGCCACGATCGGGTAGTCAGCGCCGGCGTCAAACCTGGAATAGTACCAATAGCCATGCTTGAAATAGGGCACCGACGCATCATCCTGCTTGATGCGCCCCTTGATTTCGCCGAGGAGCGTATTGCGCAGCATGCTCGTTGAAGCGAGCCGTGCGTCGGCGTAGGCGTTTTCCGCTTTCAAATACGTGAGCATTTGCGGGTTTGCTCGTGTGTCATCGCGCAGCCAGTAATACGGATCGTTTCGTGTCGCGCCGAAAGGCGCAGTGATAGTGTGCGCGACCAAAGGCGCAACGGGTGGGACGGGAGGCTCCTGGCCGAACGCCGGAGCCGCCGATGCGGCTAAAAAAACAACCGCTGACATGCATTTTTTTGACATCGTTTTCTCCACCCCTGATCGCGTTTAATGCCAGATCGCAAACGGTGTGCAAGAGGGGGAATAAGCCGAGCTCCGGTCGTGCCAGTCTGGCGTGTCCATGACGGCATCGTTGAGCCGGCTAAATTGAAGACCGGAACGTCCCCCGTCGCACTCTTGGACAGCTCTCGAGAAAAACAAGGCAGCATCCGTTTGAGGTTCAAGCCGGAAAATAAAACCTTTACCAATCCAGAAAATGACGCTCAGCTCGTCTGACCTCGCCCAGGGAAACTATTGCCCCCCGACGCGGTTATGCTCACCTGACTGATCTCGTGACTGACGCACTTTCGCCGCCGACAAGGACAAAATGATGAAGACACGCAAGCTGGGCCACCAGGGCCTTGAAGTATCGATGCTCGGCCTTGGCTGCATGGGTATGTCGGATTTTTACGGGAAGCGCGACGAGACGGAGTCCGTCGCCACAATCAATCGCGCGATCGATCTTGGTGTCAACTTTCTCGACACAGCCGACATGTACGGGGTTGGCGCTAATGAGGAACTTGTCGGCCGTGTCGTACGCGAACGGCGCGAATGGGTTGTAGTCGCTACAAAATTCGGCAACGTCAGGGGCCCGGATGGGAGCTTTCGCGGCGTGAACGGGCACCCCGACTACGTCCGGCAAGCGTGCGACGCGAGCCTCAAGCGGCTCGGGCTCGACGTGATCGACCTGTATTATCAGCACCGGGTCGACCCGGCCGTGCCGATCGAAGACACTGTTGGTGCGATGGCCGAGCTCGTGACGGCAGGAAAGGTCAAGTATCTTGGATTGTCGGAAGCAGCACCGGCGACGATCCGCCGCGCGCACGCCGTCCATCCGATCTCGGCACTCCAGACCGAATACTCGTTGTGGAGCCGCGATCCAGAAACCGACATCATGCCGACCGTGCGCGAACTCGGCATCGGTTTCGTGCCCTATAGCCCTCTGGGCCGCGGCTTCCTGACCGGCCAGTTCGCAAAGCCCGAAGATCTGCAGGAAGGGGACAGCCGGCGTGTGCACCCCCGCTTCCAGGGCGAGGCCTTTGCCAAGAACCTCGACCTTGTGGCTGCCATCAAGAACGTGGCGTCCGACAAGGGCTGCACGCCGGCCCAGCTGGCGCTCGCCTGGGTGCTTGCGCAGGGCGAGGACATCGTGCCCATCCCGGGCACCAAGCGGCGGACCTATCTGGACGACAATCTCGGTGCGCTTGGCGTCGTCCTCGACGAGGAAGATCTCCGGCATATCGACGCGGTTCTGCCGCGTGGCAGTGCGCAGGGTACGCGGTATCCGCAGGCTTCCATGGCGGCAGTTGATCAATGACGGCGGCCTCTTTTTCCGCCATTGCGCCCGGCAACCTTGCGCTCGTTACCGGCGCAGCCGGCGGGATCGGCCTAGCAAGCGCGAGGGCGTTTGCCGCCGCCGGCATGAGCGTCGTCCTGGTCGATCGCTGCGGCGATGCGCTTGACGCGGCGAAACAATCAATTGGCGCCGCGGCTGTTCGCGTCGTCGATGTCTCGGATCGCGCGGCAATGACAGGGCTCGCCCACTCGATTGCCGCCGAGCATGGGCCCGTCTCGGTACTGATGAACAACGCCGGGGTCGGGTCAGGCGGTGACGTTTTCGCTGATCCGGCCATCTGGGATGAAGTGATCGGGGTAAATCTGCTGGGAATATTGAACGGTGTTCAGAATTTCGTCCCCAGTATGCTTGCCCATGGCGGCCCGGCAATGGTCATCAACACAGGGTCCAAGCAAGGCATCACCCAGCCACCGGGGAATACCGCCTACAATGTCAGCAAGGCGGGCGTGAAAGCGCTGACCGAAGGACTCGCGCATTCGCTGCGCGAGCGTGCCGGCGACCGCGTGACGGCGCACCTGCTGATCCCCGGTTTCACGTTTACCGGGATGACCCGGAGCCCGGTGGCAGGCCAGCCGTCGGCAGCCTGGACGCCCGACCAGGTCGTCACACGCATGCTCGAACAGCTTGCGGTCGGTGATTTCTACATCCTGTGCCCCGACAACGAGACAACACCCGAGCAGGATGCCAAGCGGATCAGCTGGGCGGCGGGGGACGTAATTAACAACCGCCCGGCGTTGTCGCGCTGGCATCCCGATTGGACTAAAGCCTTCGCTGCTCACATGGGCAGCTAAGCGCTTTTGTATTGAAGCGCGGTTGGTCGCCGAGGCGCATCCGGACTGCCCAGACACGCGCGTCGGCGTCGGAGCTCAATCATGGGCGCCGGCCAGCCCGCGACCCCGCAGCATCGAGCCGATCCCGGGATCCCGGCTGTAAAAACTCCAAAAGATGGCGTCGTAGTTCTGGCTGTGACCGCCCGACAGAACGAGCTCGCGAAAACGATCGCCATTAGCCCGCGTCAGCCCCCCATGGGCAGTGAACTAGTCGAACGTTCATTTTTCACATCTGCGTCCACAGATAGCCGTGACATCCCGGGACATAACCGTCCGACCAGATGTGCTGGAAATAGGTGGTGCGATAACGAGGCGGAACATGTTCGACATCGAGCCCCGTCTTTGCCAGCGCCGCGGACTCGAATGAATCGACATCCTGCTTTGCAGCGGTTGCGGGAAGCGCATGCCATTGCATATCGACTTCGGCGGCCGCGATCAGTTCGCCGAGCGCATAGCGCTGGTCGAACTCCGCTGCCTGCTCGATCTTGTCAACGAGCGCCGGCGGCATTGCTGCACCTGTCTTGTAGTGGATGGCATAGTGCGCGAACACAATGGGATCGAGTGCCCAATGCTCGTTGAATTGCGAAGGGAATTCGACGCAGTCGCAGGCCGACGCACCACGCGATAGATGGGCAATGTGAGCGGACAATCCGTGCAGGGCATGGCTGAACTCATGGAACATCGTCGTCGCTTCTTCGAAGCTGATCATTGCGGGCTGCCCGGGCGCGGGCTTGGGCAAATTGGCCACGTTGCAGATCACAGGCGTCGTGCCGAGCAGCGTCGATTGTGCAAGGAAATTACTGCTCCACGCACCAACCTGCTTCTTTTCGCGTTCAAAATAGTCGCAACAGAATTGTCCAAGATGCGCACCGTCGCGGTCAAACACGTCAAACACGCGCATATCCGGATTGTCGACGGGAATTTCGTGCCGCTCCTTGAAAGTGGGGCCGTAAAGCTGGCTGGCGGCGTAGAAAACGTCCCTCTCCAGCACAGCATTGAGCTTGAAATACGGCTTGATCGCCGCCTCATAGAGATCGAAATTCGCCTTGCGCATCTGCGCAGTATAACGGTCTCAGCCCCACGGCTTGACGCAAACTCCTCGCCCTGCGCCTTGACCACCGCGTCGAGTTCTTCCGCCTCCTTGGGCTGCTGCACAGCCGTCGCAGGGATCAGCTTGGCCATGAACGCCTCGGCGGTCTGCGAGGTCTTGGCCATCAGGTCGTCCAGCACTTGTGATGTCCGGTCGTGATAGCCGAGCAATGCTACTTTCTGCACGCGCAACTGCGCGATGCTCGCGGCAATGTCGCGCGGATCGTTGACATCGCCCTTCTCAGTCCGGGTCCAGCCGAGCAAAGCGAGTTGTTCGCAGATCGCGCGA
>JAYVVA010000288.1:0-2552 GCA_043787435.1 Sphingomonadales bacterium
GGCGAGCTGCGTCATCGACATAAGAAGTGCAAGGATCATTTGGCCTTCGTTTTCCACAACGCTGTCGGGCACCTTGATAACTGAATCCAACGCAGCGCGACAGCCAGTTGATCCTTTCGCACCAAAATTATTCGCTTGGGTTTAGTATCATTCGCGACTGCTGATCCGACGACGGTGCGCGTCCGTCGGCCTCCCCCTCGTAGCCTGGTTACAAACCACAAGCCGCTTCCGATAGTGCAGGCTCGGTTCGCTATCGCGTTGTCGTGACGATCTGCGCCTTGGCAACTGAAGCTTTCACCCCAGGCAAAGCCGGCACGAACTGGCTTTCACCATATCCAATCGCCCCCATGCCAGACGCTGACGACGCCAATTCGTAATCTTTTACTTCTCGCGGTCGTCGCCGGCTTTGTGCGACAAGGTGTAGCGCGTGCTTCGACGCCCTGTGCGGCAATGGTCGAGTCGCGAATTTGTGCAAGCGCCGCCATGTCCAATTGCGATGCAATGCGTGACGCGGGAAAGAGCGAAGTCCCATGCAAGAAAATGATAGCGGGCTGCCTTGCAATGGCGTGCTGTTCAGCCGTGGCGGCAATTGATGCCCAACAAAACGTTGTTGCTGCACCCATGCCGCCGGTGTTTCGAGCAGCTTGGCCCGCAGTGTAGGAACTAAGAGGACGCAACATCGCGCCCGATCGCTACCCTCCCTCGCCTCTTGGCTGAACAATCTTTGCCGGTGATCGACTAAACGGGTTTCTTTGCGGGCAAGTGCCAGGACAATCCTCGATCGCCGCGATACCGGTTCATCCAGGAATATAATCATGCTCAAGATCATTACCGGCTGCGGTCGCGTGACAGCAACGGCGACTGTTTCCGCGTACGCGCGAAAGTTTCAGACCTCTGTTTCGCGAGTAGCACCAACCTTGGAAAAGGCCCCGGCTGTACCGTTTGTTCCGGCGGGCAAGGAGTCGCTTCTCGGTGCATTGGCAGAGGGCGTGGCCGTGCACTTATTGTTAGCCACGCGCGTCTGACGTGGTGCCGAACCCGCAAAAACTCGCGTGCGCGTCCACGTCGAAACGCTTCGGCATGAATATAATGAACGCCGCGCACGGTTGCCCTTAAAGTAACGCTGCCGCCAGCCGTGAGCGTGGCCACCTTGCCTTTCGCGCTCACGAGTGGCGTCTGGTTGCTCTATCTGCTGGGGTATAATGACTCGGGTGCGACCGGCGTTGGCTTTATCGCGCTGGCGGCGTCACCCCCCAGTTTGGCGTTGTCATGCTCATCTACCTTTAGCAGGCGCTGGCTGAACATAACGACGTCGAATCGGGCATTCGTTCGGGTACTTTGCATTGTGTACGACCCAAAGCCACGACCGTCGCTGTTATCCCGGCAGGGTTGACGCCGATTGTGATCGGGACCGGAGCAGGCTCCGAGATCATGAGTCGGATCGCGGCGCCGATGATCGGCGGCATTGTTACTGCGCCGCTGCTCTCGATTCTCATCATCCCGGCCGCCTGTCTCCTGATGCGGCGGCCCCCTTCTTTGTCATCTACAAAAAACCACGGAGACTCGATTTGACCAGGCTCATGATGTCTGCGACATTTTCCATGCCGCTCATCGTGACAGGCTGTCGAGCAAGCCGCGCGGCTTGCTACGAAAAACGCGGTGGCGACAATGAGAATGCATAAGACGACTGGGTCGGGCAACGACCCGGGAACAATAACTTCCATCGGTCCTGCCACCGGGAAAATCATGCTTGACCATAGCCCGATTGCAGAACTCGGATGGCCCGCGATGACAATGAGCTTCGGCGCAGAAGCCGCGATGTCGCACCGAGTTGCGCTCGGCGACAAAGTGGAGTTCGAATTTGTGTGGAACGGGTCGACCGCTGAACTCACGCGCACTGCCAAGCGTCAGAATTGACTCAGCACACCGACGCAACGTCTCAAGACGAAATCAACGAGTTCCAACAGGCCACGGGCACGAACGCGATATTTGTTTGACCGGCCATCAATACTCGCGAGGGGGTGATCAACACCTTAGATACATGGACGGCACATCGGATCTCAATCACACAGCCCAAGAGTTGTCTGAAACAGGCCATGCCGTGCGTACTTTTTTACTTCGACCGATAACAGACCCGCTTCGTCGTTCTCGTCGATTGACCCGCGCACCATCGGCTTGCAAGCCCCGATCGGCGGCTGTCGGTCACGCGACTCCCCTTCTTGAAAGCACCGTCCCTTGATGCGTTTGCCAAAATTTCTGAGGTTTTCATCGCACGACCTGGCAATCGATCTCGGAACGGTGAATACCGTCGTCTATGTAAAAGGCCGGGGTGTCGTTCTAAACGAACCATCTGTCGTCGCGCTCGAAACCTTGAATGGTGTCAGGCGCGTCAAGGTTGTAGGTAACGACGCCAAGCTGATGATGGGCAAAACGCCCAGCAATATCGAAGCGATCAGGCCGCTTCGCGACGGCGTCATCGCCGATATCGATGTCGCTGAGCAGATGATCAAGCACTTCATAAACAAGGCGCTCGGAGGCGCGACCCACTTGCC
>JAYVVA010000289.1:0-6801 GCA_043787435.1 Sphingomonadales bacterium
CCGAATCCGACCATCGACATCAGGTACCAGCGCACGCTACCAAAGCGTGCTGCCAGCCAGCCGGTGAGCGGCACACTAATCGCGTCGGCAACAGCATAGCTCGTGATCGCCCACGTCCCCTGCGTCGGCGAAATCGCAAGTCCGCCCGCGATATGGGGGACGGAGACGTTTGCAATCGTCGTGTCGAGCACGACGACAAAGTTGGCGAGCGCAAGGCTCACCGCCGCTGCCCACAGCTTCCAGCCAGTCAGCGGCGGGCACTCCTCGGCCTGGACCGCGCTTGCCATTATTTAATTGCCGCGTGTGTCGATTGTGGCTGTCATCGAAAGCCCGACACGCAAGGGATGCTCGCGTAATTCTTTTGGATCGAGCGCAATACGCGTTGGCAAGCGCTGAACGACCTTCACCCAATTGCCGGTCGCGTTCTGCGCCGGGATCAGTGCAAACGCAGCGCCGGTGCCCCCGGCAAAGCCCACAACCTTTCCGTGAAACACGACGGAGTTCCCGTAATAGTCCGATATCAGATCGACGCGCTGGCCGGGCTTGACGCGGCGCAACTGGCTCTCTTTGAAATTTGCATCGACATAAGCACTGGCAACGGGGACCAGACTCATGATGGGTACACCTGCGGCGATGCGCTGCCCCACTTGGACCTGACGATTGGTGACGACGCCATCAATCGGCGCGCGGATGACGGTTCGTGCAAGACCCAGCCGCGCTGCAGCCAAGCGGGCGCGCGACGCCGCGACGTCAGGAGCGGTCGTAATGTCGGTACCGCGGATCAGCGCCTCACTGGCGGCAACGTCGCTGCTCGCCGATGTGCTCGTTGCCTGTGCCGACGCAATGCCGGCAGTCGCCAGATTCCGCGAAGCCCGGGCAGTTGCATACGCAGCGCGGGCTGCGCTGAGTTCATCACCCGAAACGGCGCCGCTTCCTGCCAATGCTTCGCGTCTCGCCAGTTCAACGCGGGCGCGTTCGAGGCCAGCGTTGGCTTCGGCAAGGCGCGCGCGCGCCTGTGCGATATCGGCACCGCGCGAGGCCAGCTTGGCGCGCGCCGAGCCCACTTGGGCAGCGGCTTGCCCAAAGCGCTGCTGTGCCTGGACCAGCGCCGCCTCGGCAGTCGCTACGTCGACCTTGGCATCGGCGTCATCCAGCACAACGAGCACGTCGCCCCTCCTGACCGCCTGCGTACCTGACACGCGCACGTCGGTCACCGGGCCTGACACGAGCGCGGTGATTTGGGCCACATCAGCACCGACATAGGCATTGTCGGTTTCAACGCGCCCGGCTTGGGTCAAAAAATACCAGACGCCCCAAAGCGCTCCGGCAACAAGCACAACGATCAGGATAATAGTGAGCAACCGCTTGCGCCGACCGGAATCGGTCACCGGAGTGGCGGTCTCGACTTCGTCGAACGTGAGCGACGCGTCGGCCATTATCGGGCTCCTGCTTGAATCAATGAACTGCGGTAACCCCCGCCGAGCGCGCGGATCAGGGCAATGTCCAGAGCGAGACGGCGTGCTTCAAGATCGGCAACAGCACGTCGTACCGAGAGCAAGGTATCGTCCGCAGTCAATACAGGTAACTGGTTCGACAGCCCGCCACGATACCGCAAATTGGCGATACGCGCCGCATCTTCCGCCGACGCCAGCGCCTGACGCAAATCTGAAAGCCGCGTTTCGGTTGCACTGCGGCTGACCGCCGCATCGGCAGCTTCGCGCAGCGCCGTCAGTAAAGTCGCATCATAGCGCGCGACGGCGGCATCATAATCAGCGCGCACACCGCGGTAGCGGCCTTGAATGCGACCCGCGTCGAATACCGGCAGGCTGACTGCCAGTCCGCCATTGCCATACCTTGACCCGCCGTCGAACAACGTCGACAAGCCCAGCGACTGGAGGCCGACAAGTGCCGTCAGGTTGAGATTGGGATAGAAGTCGGCGCGCGCAACCTTGATCCGATCGGCAGCGGCTTCAGCACGCAAGCGTGCCGCAACAAGATCAGGACGTCGACCCACAAGATCGATCCCTGCATTTGCCGGTAGGCCCGTCGGCACGGGTGTGACTGCCGGTCGAACGATCGATCGGCCCCGGTCCGGCCCCGCGCCAACAAGTGCAGCCAGCCGATTTTCGGTCAGCCCAATTGCTTCATCGATTGCAACAATGTCGGCCTGCCCCTGCGGCACACGCGACCGGGCAAGCGAAAGGCTTCCCTGCGTATCGACACCAACGGCAACACGCTGCTCGGTCAAGCGCGTCGTGTCCTCACGTACACGCAGCGCGGCGACCGCCACATCCCGCTCGGCATTGTATTGCGCGAGGTCGGCGTAAGCCGAGGCGATGCCGGTCGTCAGCAACAACCGAGACTGCGCGGCATCGACGCGGGCCGCTTCTGCCTCGCCGCGCGCGGCAGCAAGGGCAGCGCGATTCTTGCCCCAGAGATCGAGGTTGAACGACACCGCCGTCGTAATGCGCCCCGTATCCTGAATGCCCTTAGGGACAAAAGACGGTGGGATTCCAAGATTTTCGGACTGTTTGACACCGCCGACGCTGCCATCAATGGCCAGGCTTGGCCCCAGTGCAGCGCCGGCCTGCTGCGCCAGCGCGTCCGCAGACCGTACCCGCGCCGCAGCGGCGGCCACGTCGGGGGACCCAGCCAGTCCTTCAGAAACCAAGGCGTCAAGTTGCGGATCGCCGAGCGCGGTCCACCAGCTGTCCGCCGGCCAACCAGCCGCTGATACGGGCAATGACGCCTGCGAGGCCAAGCCAATCGCTGAACGCGGCACTGGCGCAGAGCCGACCTGCGGCACGGGCGCGCAGCCCTCGATAAGACAGACAAACATGATTGTGGGGTAAAACCGAAGCATTTTGACGCAACCGTGCTACGTGGTATCGCCAGCTCATTGAGTAAAAAAAGTCAGTTGTCAATTAAGATGATACTATCCAGTATTGTTACAGAGCCTGTCCTATGCGATCCCCCGCGATCTGCCCGTGAAGCCAAGCGCGAGGCGTTTGTCGCAGCAGCGCGCGATGCATTTATGGCGCACGGCTATGCAGCGACTGCCATGTCCACGATTGCCGCCAAGGTAGGCGGATCGAAGACGACGCTGTGGACCTATTTCCCATCCAAAGAGGAACTCTTCGCTGCAGTCGTCGACGATCAGGTAGAGCGTTACGGCGCGGCACTCGAAGACTCGCTGTCTCCTGAATTGCCTCTGCGCGAAGCACTTTATGAGTTTGGCATCACGATGATGGGGATCGTGCTCACCCCCGAAATCATCGATCTGCATCGTCTGGTTGTCGGCGAGGCCGGGCGGTTTCCCGAGGTGGGTGCCCTCTTTTTTGAACGCGGCCCCAAGCGGGGCAAAGCCAAGCTGTCCACCTATTTGGCTGCTGCCATGGCCAGCGGCCGGGTTTACCCCAGTGACCCCGAGCGGTTGGCCCGGCAATTCTCGTATATGTGCCAGTCGAATTGCCACCAGGCACGATTGATGGGTCTGACAGCGCAAACGTCGCCGCGAGAACTGGCCGCCGACGTGGAAGGGGCCATCGAAACATTCGTTCGGGCCTGGGGAACGCCTGAGCCCGATCTTGGGCTCGACCGGTAGTCGAAAAACCTGCGTAACGTCAGAGTACCGGGATTTTGCCGGAACTCGGCGGCACAATGCGCGTCCTGCCCGAGCGCTGCCATGACCGACACCACACCACGAAGCCGGGATCAGACCATGAGCGCAAGCAGCTCCTTGATCGCGACAAACCCAAATCCGATCGAACTGTCGGCAATGCCAAACGGCAGAAAAAGATCGTCGCCGACCCGCATGGCCCCACAGGTATAGACCACATTGGGGACATAGCCGTCACGTTCTTGATCGAGCGGTTCCAGGATCGGTTTGACCGTCCGCCCGATGACTATCGATGGATCATCCTTGTCGAGCAGCATCGCGCCGATCGCATAACGCCGCATGGCACCGACGCCGTGAGTCAAGAGCAGCCAACCCTCCTCGAGTTCGATAGGCGCGCCGCAATTGCCAATCTGAATATATTCCCAGGCATACGCAGGGCGCGCAAGCAAAACGCCATCGTCCCAGTCGGTCAGGATATTCGAGGTCAGCAGAAAGAGGTTTTCACCATCCTGGCGCCCAATCATCATGTACCGGCCGCCGACCTTGCGCGGAAACAGCGCCATTCCCTTGTTGCGCGCTGCGCGTCCGGTCATGGGCACCAGCTCGAACTTGCGGAAATCCTTGGTCCGCATCATCTCCGAGCGAATCGTTCGCCCGTCGTAAGCAGTGTAGGTTCCAATCCATTCTGTCTTCCCGACACCGTTGTGAAATGGCGTGATCCGCAGATCCTCCAGACCGTTGCGCTGCGCATCGGTCATCGGGAAAATCACGGTGCGCGACAGATCACTGTCCGGGTGGCGATAAACGGTCACCGGCTCCCCCGGCACCATCGGCTCGCCGCGCTTGATTGCCGACACGTCCGCTGCCGTTGCGATGCGCGGTGCGTCGGGGATCGATACCTCGCGACCAGGACTGACAATGCCCTGCGTAAACGCGATCGAGCTGATATGACCTTCGCCGACAGTCCGAAGTGACATGGCGAACCGAACCGCACCATCGCTCATTCCGGACTGATCGGGCGCAGCGACAACACTCGGGTTCATGATCGCCGCGGCGGCATAACTATATTCATGACAGAAATAGGCGCCGAGCAGCTGACGGCGCCGCGGGGTCAACGTTGTCGTATCGATGGCATCACCGAATTGCTCGACCAGCTGATCATAGCGTCGCTCAAACACCTTCTCGACTTGCCAATGGCGCGCGTCGAAATCGCGGTAAACATGTTCAAGCTCGTCGGTGACCTCGTCCTTGGTCAGATTGATGACGTTTGTAACCAGACGCAGCGCGCGACTTGTTTCTGTCCCGTTCGCCTGCCAGGCGAGGTGAAAAGGGCGAACGACGACGCGACGCGGGTCGGGACGCAGGCGCAGTGGATGAATGTCGACGATCGAAATAAGGCTTCCCCCCGGTGCCAAACGAAACCGTCAGGCGGCGTTCGCGATTTGCTCCCCACGCTCCTGAGCCGGTGTAGCCGATTCGGACAAGCGAACAAATGAACGGCGCGCCATTTGCCAAGCGATCACCGACTCCGCACCATTGTTGCCATTGACGGCAACCGATGTCAGCCCATCGCCGCACTCGCCGGTTTCCTGATCAACAATTGGCACACCCAGAGTGTTTCGGCCAAGGTACCAGTCATGCGCTGCCTGCGCCCGCTCGATCCAGATGGCATTACCCGACACGTCCCATGCAGCGACGCACGCATCGATCATTGCCCATGCCTCTAACGGCTGTTGGTCAAAAAGCGCGGGTGTCTCACCTAGCTTGCCGAAGTTGAGCGTGCCGATGGGCTGAAACATACCATCATGCCCCGTGGTTTGCGTACTGATCCACTCGAGCGTTTCGAGCCCCGTTGCAATCGCGCTTGAATCGCCCAGCGCCTGTCCCGCCCGCATCAGGGCTTCAGGCAGGCGGGTATTGTCATAGGACAGCACAATTTCGAACCATGCCCAATCGGGGCGGCTGTTGCGGGCCAAGAGTCCCGACAACATGGCGACGCCTTCCCTCAGCAGTGTCTCAGACGCTGGATCTCGGCGCACCGCGGTCATCGCAGCGGCACCCAGCATCGCAAACGCCTTTGTCCGAACGGACCCGAGACCTGAGATCGATCCGATCGTCTGGTCGTAAAGGATTTTCGCCCAGCTGCGCAGCGGCGCAGACGGCGCCTGAGCCGCGGAAACCCCCAGCGCCCACAGCGTGCGCCCGTTGCTGTCTTCCGAGCCGACATCTTCCAACCAACGGCGGTCGTAACTCATGAAGTTGCGGTACTGTGCAGTGTCGGGATTCCAGCCATGCTGCACGAAACTGGCATAGGTCTCGGCAAGACGAATTCGCGTGTTGATCGGCAGGTCATCCGCGATCGCCATCAACAGAAGGCCGCGAGCATTGTCGTCGATGCAATAGCCGTGATCACGATCGGCAATGCCGAACACACTATGCTGAAGCATGCCGACCCCGTCGGTCATGCGCTCAACCGGGGACAGGCGAAGCACGGGCAGACCAAGGCCACTTCGCCGCTGGCGCAGCGCCGGCGCCATGGCGGCAAGAACCGCCTCGGCATTGCGAGGCCAGGTCATTGTGCGACCACGTGCGTAGGCACGCAGGCTCATTTGCTTGCGGCCCGGCTCGTCAGTCAGCAGCCGACCAACTGCCGCGGCGAGCGCATCAGGCGCGCGGAACGGCACGAGTGCACCATGATCGTCGGATAGTATTTCAGTTGCGTGGATGTAAGGCGTCGACACCACTGCCTTGCCCAACCCGATGGCATAACTCAACGTGCCTGACGTTATCTGCGCCGGATTGCGGTACGGCGTGACATACACATCGGCTGCGGTCAGCCATTTAGTCAACTCTTCAAGCTCGACAAAACGGTCAACAAAACTGACGCTGCCCTGCAGACCGAGTTCAGCGACACGCGCCAACAACGTATCGCGATATTGCTCTCCGAGGTTTCGCAGTAAATGCGGATGCGTTGCACCCAGAACGACATAATGCGCATCGGGACATTGGTTGCAAATCGCGGGCATCGCCTCGATCATGTCGGCAATGCCTTTGTCCGGAGATAGCAAGCCGAACGTCAAAATCGTCGGACGTTCTGGCAGACCGAGGTGGGCGCGCATCGCCACGGCATCGCCGAGCGCGCGGTCAGGTGTCCCGTGCGGAATAACCTTCACCTTGGCCGG
>JAYVVA010000290.1:0-10795 GCA_043787435.1 Sphingomonadales bacterium
GCTCGCCAATGCATTCGTCTGCACGGCGAACATCACAGCAAGTGACGGGGGCGCGGCGATTGTCGCGGGCAACCGCAAGGTGCTGGCGGCGCGGCTGAGCGATGCAAAGTTCTTTTGGGAACACGACCTCAAGGTGCCGCTTGCCACGCAAGCTGAAAAACTGTCGCAAATCGTCTTCCACGAACGGTTAGGGACAGTGGCCGACAAGGTCGAACGCGTCGCCAAGCTCGCACGGTGGTTGTGTGAAGAAGGCGTGGTAAACGGCTCCGGCGATTTTGCGGCCGAGGCCGCGCGGTTGTGCAAAGCCGACCTCGTCACCGGAATGGTCGGAGAATTCCCGGAGCTTCAGGGCATCGTTGGGGGCCACCTGGCCCGTGCCCAGGGTTTGGAAGGTGCTGTTGCCGATGCAATCCGCGACCATTACAAACCGGTCGGGCAGGGCGACGACGTTCCGAGCGCACCAGCGACCGTGGCAGTGTCGCTCGCCGACAAGCTCGATAGTCTCGTCCAATTCTTCAGAATTGACGAAGGGCCAACCGGATCAAGAGACCCATTTGCGCTTCGCCGCGCGGCACTTGGCGTGATTGCGCTCATCGTCGAGAACAATCTCCGCCTGCCTCTGTCGAGGATGATTACCGAAGCGATTGGCCCCGACGTACAAAATGTCGACGGGTCGGCGTTGGCGAACCAATTGCTTTCGTTCCTCGCGGAACGCCTTAAAGTTCAACAGCGCGAAGCCGGTGTTCGCCATGATCTCATCGATGCGGTATTTGCGCTTGGGCGCGAAGATGATCTCATCCGCCTGCTTGCGCGGGTCAAGGCGTTGCGAGCGCTCATCGTGACGACCGACGGGGCAAACCTCCTTGCTGGGTACAAGCGCGTAGCGAACATCTTGAAGCACGCCGACGCCCGCGATCTGAGCGCTGCGGCACCGGCAGCAATGGAGCCCATGGAATCGGCACTTCTGGCTGCCGTCGATGAGGCGGAACGGGACGCCTCGAGCCGTGTGCAGTCCGAGGATTTCGAGGGTGCCATGACTGCACTTGGCTCGCTGCGTGCACCCATCGATACATTTTTCGAGGCGGTCATGGTCAACGACCCTGACCCCATAAAGCGAGCATTCCGACTGGGCCTGCTCATACGTTTCCGCGACGCAGTTCACCGCGTTGCCGACTTCTCGAGGATTGAGGGCTGAATGACGCAGTACGTATATCGGTTTGGCGGCGGTGTTTCAGACGGCAAAGGCCTGTCAAAGGAATTGTTGGGCGGCAAGGGGGCCAATCTCGAGGGGATGGCGTCGATCGGGCTGCCCGTACCCCCCGGGTTCACGATTAGCACGCCCATGAGCGCGCGGTACTATGAAGAGGGCGAGAGGTTTCCAAACGAGCTCACCGCCGAAGTCGCCGCTGGGATCGCCCACATCGAAGGCGTGACCGAAAAGAGGTTCGGCAATACTGCCGATCCGCTCCTGGTATCGGTCCGATCGGGCGCGCGCGTGTCGATGCCCGGCATGATGGACACTGTCCTCAATCTTGGGATCAACGATGCGACGGTGTTGGGTCTGGCCGCTGTAAGCGGCGACGCGCGGTTCGCATGGGACAGCTATCGCCGCTTCATTCAGATGTACGCCGATGTCGTGCTCGGGCTCGATCATGGCGCGTTCGAGGAAGCGCTGGAGATCGCCAAGGAAGACAAGGGATATTACCTTGATACGGATATGGAAGCCGAAGACTGGGAGAGGCTCGTCACAAAATACCTGGGGCTCGTCGAGGAGTTGTGGGGCAAGCCTTTCCCGCAAGACGTCCATGAGCAGCTGTGGGGCGCGGTCGGTGCGGTGTTCGGGTCGTGGCAGTCGGAACGAGCGAAAGTATATCGCCGGATCAATTCGATCCCCAGTGACTGGGGCACTGCTGTCAACGTGCAAGCTATGGTATTCGGCAACATGGGTAACACGTCCGCAACGGGCGTCGCCTTTACGCGCGATCCGGCCACTGGCGAGCGCGCCTATTATGGCGAATATTTGATCAATGCCCAGGGTGAGGACGTTGTCGCCGGCATCCGCACTCCACAGTATCTGACAACTGTGGCGCGAGAGCGGGCCAACGCCAAGCCGCTGTCGATGGAAGAATCGATGCCGGTAGTGTACAGCGAGCTGGCGCAAGTTTTCGACCTGCTTGAGGCGCACTATCGCGACATGCAGGACATTGAATTCACTGTCGAACGCGGCAAATTGTGGATGCTGCAAACTCGCAGCGGGAAGCGCACCGCAAAGGCAGCCCTCAAGATTGCGGTGGACATGGCGGCTGAGGGGCTGATCTCGAAGGACGAGGCAGTAATGCGCGTCGATCCCTCAGCCCTCGATCAGCTGCTTCACCCCACACTCGACCCCAAAGCCAAGCGCGACGTGATTGTAAAGGGCCTGCCCGCTTCGCCAGGTGCAGCTTCAGGCATTGCTGTCTTCGACAGCGACAGCGCCGAAAAACGCGCCGAACTGGGTCAGTCGGTCATCCTTGTCCGGAGCGAAACATCACCTGAAGACATCCACGGCATGCATGCGGCCAAGGGCGTTTTGACCGCGCGCGGAGGCATGACCAGCCATGCGGCTGTCGTGGCGCGCGGCATGGGGCGTCCATGTGTATCGGGCGCTGGGTCTCTCAGCATCGACGCCGCTACCAAGGTTGCGCGTGTGGGGCACGGCGCATCTCTGCGTGAAATCCGGGAGGGCGACACCCTGACGATCGACGGATCGACGGGCGAAGTGATGGCCGGCGAAGTCGCTACCGTGCAACCCGAATTGTCGGGCGATTTCGGTACTTTGATGGAGTGGGCAGACGGCTCGCGCCGGATGAAGGTTCGCGCGAATGCCGAAACCCCTGCCGATGCCAAGGTAGCGCGCGATTTCGGCGCGGAGGGTATCGGTCTTTGTAGAACCGAACACATGTTCTTCGATGCGACGCGCATTACATCGGTCCGCGAAATGATCCTGGCCGAGGATGAAAACGGCCGGCGCGCGGCGCTTGCCAAGCTGCTCCCGGAACAGCGCGCCGATTTCGTCGGTCTGTTCGAGGTAATGGCGGGGCTGCCGGTAACGATCCGGCTCCTCGACCCCCCACTCCACGAATTCATGCCGCAGGCCGAGGCTGATTTCGCCGATGTCGCCGCTGCGACTGGGCGTACTGTCGACGCGCTCAAGCGTCGCGCGAATGAGCTGCACGAGTTCAATCCGATGCTTGGCCATCGCGGTTGCCGGTTGGGCGTTACCTATCCCGAAATCTACGAGATGCAGGCACGCGCGATCTTTGAGGCAGCGTGCGATCTAGCGGTCTCACCGATCCCCGAGGTCATGGTGCCGCTGGTCGCAACGCGGCGCGAGCTCGAGCTGATGAAAGCGGTGATCGATCGCGCAGCGGAAGCCGTGTTTGCGCAACGTGGCAAGCGCATCGACTATCTTGTCGGTACAATGATCGAGCTGCCGCGTGCTGCGCTCAAGGCCGGGGAAATCGCCGAAGTTGGTGCATTCTTCAGCTTTGGCACCAACGATCTGACCCAGACAACATTGGGCGTTTCGCGCGACGATGCATCACGTTTCCTTGGCATCTATGTGGATCAAGGGATCTACGAGCGCGACCCATTTGTCAGTCTGGACATCGAAGGCGTGGGGGAACTAGTGAAACTGGCGGCAGAGCGGGGTCGGGCGACGCGTCCAGACCTCAAACTTGGTATCTGCGGCGAACATGGTGGCGATCCGGCGAGCATCGCGTTCTGCGAAAGCATCCGGCTCGATTATGTCAGCGCCTCGCCCTATCGTGTTCCGATTGCACGATTGGCCGCAGCGCAGGCGACATTGGCGCACAAAGGTTAAATGCCTGGCGCACCAGTCGCCGACTCATTTCGCGACAAACCTGGCGCTCGTACCCCCACTCATAGCAGAAAAGGCGGAGCTCGCCGCGATACACATGTTCCGCCGCTCGTTACTGGGTCCGCAGACTAAAAGGCACCAGTCTCGACAGGATGTGTCCCAGCGACAGGGACCATAACATGTTGCTTTAGCAAGGCTTCATGGTCCTTGCGCAGCGCATGATGCGCGTCACGTTCGCGCTCGAACGCCGCCTTCCACTTTGCTCCGCCTGACCGACTCATCAAACCGAGGAGCCAACCGACGACGAGGACGAGGCCGAGGATAACCCAACCATTGCCTGTGTAGTTCTCCATTGCGTGACTCCCTTGTTACCCAGGGGAAACGACCGAGGATGGGACTGTGTTCCCACCTAACCTTTGAAGACCTGCGAAATTGCGCAAGCAGCTGGCCCAAGGATGACGATAAACAGAACCGGCAGAATGAACATAATCAGCGGCACGGTCATGATCGCGGGCAGACGTGCAGCCTTTTCTTCCGCGCGCATCATGCGCTCGTGACGGAACTCGGCCGAGAGGACGCGCAACGCCGATGCCAGAGGCGTGCCATATTTCTCCGTCTGAATCATTGTTGTGACCACACCTTTTACCGAGTCGAGCGGTACGCGCTGGGCAAGATTGTCGAATGCCTGACGCCTGTCCGTCAGGAAGCTGAGTTCAATTGCCGTCAACGCAAACTCGTCGCCCGCTTCAGGATAGGCGCGGCCCAGTTCCTTGGCGACACGGCCGAACGCAGCATCGACGGTCAATCCCGCTTCGGCGCAGATCACTAACAAATCGAGCGCATCGGGCAGACCCTTTCGGATCGCGGCTGTCCGCTTGGTCACCTGATTGGTGAGCCAGATATCGGCGGCCTTGTAGCTGAAGATAAGCGAAGCCAGAACCACAGCGGTTCGCTTCCATGGAGTCCAGTTACCGAGGCCACCGAATGCGTAGACCCACAAGACGACACCGCCGCCCAGCACGATCGGTAAAATCATGCGTGCAAAGATGATCATGACTGCCAGATCTTTCGACCGGAAGCCGGCTTGCATCAGCTTCAGCTGCGCTGCCTTGAGCTGTCCATCCTGCAGCACTTTAAGCGAATTGAGGAACGTCCGCATCCAGTCGGCTGTCTCATTCTTAGTCTGCAGCTTGGCACGACGCTTGGATGTGGACGCAACGATCCCCGCCTTGAGCTGTTCACGGCGGTCGTTCAGCGCCTTGACGCGTTTGGTCATGGGATCGCGCACCGTCGTCGCCGCATAGATAGCAACGAGTACGGCAAACGTCGCCGTCGCTGCGAGCAGCGTCGCAACGAAGAAAACATCGACTCCCAAGAGCGTCGGACCGGTCGAAACGGGTTGCATCTGAACCGGCCCCCTAAATTTCGAACGAGATCATGCGTGACATCACAAACGCGCCCAAGCCCATCCAGCATATGGCGCCAAGACCTGCCGTGATCAGCTTCGGATTGGTGAAGAACTGCTGCATATAGTGGTCATTAATCGAGTAAATGAGACCAAAGACGACGAACGGGAGCGATCCGATAATCAGGGCCGATGCCTTTGATTCAGAGGACATGGCTTTGATCTTCAGCTTCATTTGCGCGCGCATGCGCAATACTCCCGACAGGTTGGACAGCGTTTCTGCCAGGTTGCCGCCGGTTTCGCGCTGAATTTGCAATGTGATACAAAAAAACTGGAATTCTGGTGTTCCAAGACGATCCGCAGTTTCCTGCAACGCGGCATCCATCGTCCGCCCGATCTTGATCTTGTCGCTGACGTTGCGGAACTCGGCGCCGACAGGGCCAGGTACTTCGGCAGCGACCACCCCGATCGTTTCGGAAATTGGTAGACCCGAGCGCAGACCGCGCACCAGCAGCTCTATCGCGTCGGGAAAACGCTTGGTGAAATTCGCTACGCGCTTGTTGATCAGATAATTAATTGCGAAGTGCGGCAGTCCGAAGCCTATAGCCCCCCCAATGGCAAGCGCCATCATTGGGCTGCGCGATTTGATGTAAATCAACAGCGCCACGCCAACGAGAATGCCGACGCTCGTCATCATGTAATTCGCTGGGGTCCAGGATTTGCCTGTCATTGCGATGCGCTTTTGCAGCTGCGCCGGGTTTGGCAGAATGCGTGCAACGACGCCGTCCATTCGGGTGGCCCGGTTTGCCTGGATGCGCCTCATCTGCGCCTCGACAACGGCGCCCGTTGAATTCGAGTGCCGGTCGCGTAACGCGACCAACCGTCGTGCCTTTGCCTTTTCGGCCGACGGGCCGGAAAAGGCGAAAAGTGTCAAGAAGAGAACCCCAAGGGAACCCCCTGCCAGCACGGCGATAGGCAGCATGTCCATGAATCAGTTAGCCTTGGGCTTGGACTTCTTGGGCATCATCGACGAAAAGCTGCCAAGTTTACCGAGGAGCGACGCTTTCGTTGTCTTGGCCGCCCCAGCGACCACTGGGGTGCGATCTTCACCTACCGCGCACAACCGGTCGACGAGTTCGGCAATCGCCACACCGACCTTGCTGCCCTTGCCAGCTTCGGCAGCGGTTTTTCCGAGCTTTGCTGCTTGCGTCATGACCTTGGCGTCGAACGGAATGATGTAATCCACCTTGCGTTCGATCGAGCTTTCAAAGTCTTTGCGACTGATTTCTGTCGGCCCGGTAGTCATCACACGGTTGGCGACCACAATAACACCGGTTTGCGGTGCGTTGGATTTGATCCACGACAGAAGGCGGATCACATCGCGTGCCGATGCAAGCGTCAGTTCGGTGACGATAACGGTGACCTGAACGTCCTGCATCAGGTGGGGATGCTGAACCAGCATCGCACGCGGCAGATCGATGATCGTCGTTTCGAACGCCATCCGCATTTCTTCCTGCAGCTGGTAGAATGCTGCCCCGTCCGTCAGCATCGGCTGATTAATGGGGGCTTCTGCGCTGAGGATCGCGAGCTTGTCGTTGGCCCTGACCATGGCGCGCTCAATGAAAAGTCCGTCGATGCGACTCGGGTTTTCGATGGCGTCAGTCAGGCCGCGGCCTGGTTCGAGATCAAGCGCGAGCGCGCCGGTGCCGAAATGAACGTCGAGATCGAGGAGCGCCGTTGAACGGCCCACGCGATCGCCAGTCATCCAGGCAATTGATGTGGCGACCGTCGAGGCCCCGGAGCCACCGCGCGCACCAATGACAGCGGCCATCATGTGAGGGCGCTCGTCGACAGCATCCGAATGGCGCGGCGCATTGAAAACGGCCTGCGCATTGGCAAATGCATCGCGCAGCTGGTCGGGGCTGAAAGGTTTGAGCAGGTAGTCCTGAATGCCGCTCGCCACGAGGTCGCGGAACAGCCGCACATCATTGACCTGACCCGCCGCAATGACAACGGTACCGGGCTCGCACACTTCGGCCAGGGCGTTGATGTCGTTCAGGGGGTCTCCACTTTCCGACAGATCAACGAACAAGATCTGCGGGCTCGCCGACACCGAAAGGGTTTGGACGGCGTTGCGCAGCCCCCCTTTGTTGATCTTGTCCGTAGCCCACCCAAGCTCGATGGCGATCGGCCGCAGAGACTCGGCTGTGAGATCATCACAGACGAAAGCCGTGAACGGATCGCGGGCGACGCCGCTACGTGAAGGAGACCAGGGCGCATTCATCGTCAGTTCCCCTTTGTGGTTTCGGTCTTCAGTCCGGCCGCGCCCGTCGGCGGAGCCTTGCGATAGGTCTGAATGGCTTTGCTTGAAGTCGCCGCATCGACTGACGACGAACCGCTGCGGCCCGAGATGAGGTCGCGAGGATCTGCGACCATCGCGGCGAGGTTACTGTTCGTGGCGCAGCCATAGTTCGACATGGTGTTACCGTTAAAATTTGCGGTTGCCGGCCGGCTCCAGTCGGGACAATTGGGGACTGATGCTGTCATACGGCTGACGATGACGCGGACTGAACCTGGCGCAATTTCGCCGTGCGTTACCGGCGCAGTTGCGTCGACTAGAAGCCCGTAGCGGGCGGCAACGGCGCTGACGGCTTCCCTTGAGGCGGCACCATAGCCTTGGGTGTCGACCGATATACGGTCGCCGTAACGCAAGTTGAGCGAATCGAACCATCCGGACAACCCGCGGGCGGTATCGTCCGAAAGGCGGTCGCCTGGGGCCGCCATATCATAGACAAAGTCGGTCCGCGCCACGATCGGCTGGTGTACCGATTCGAGGCCGCGGTTTTCTGTTCCGCAGGCGCTGAGGACAGAACACCCAAGCAGGGCAAGGACGGTAAGGCTGCGCGTCATCTGAACTCCCCTTGCGGTCAATTGCTGAAGCCGGGCGCAGCATCTGCGGCCGAACGGCGTGACGTGGAACGAACAGCCGGTGCAGGCGTCAACGCCGCTCCGACTGACGGTGTTGCTGGCACTGTGACCGGCGGTGCCAGCTTGGGCACGGGTCGCTTGTCGGTTTTCTTGCCGGCGAAGTCTTGACCCAGCAGGAAGTTCTGCAAGTCCGTCGGCGTCCGCAGACCGTCCGTTGGCAGCGCGATTTCGCCTGCCGACACTGGCTTTACTAGATAAGGTGTGACGATAATCATCAACTCTGTCTGATTGCGCTTGTAGCCATTGGACCGAAAGAGCGCGCCAAGGACGGGGATATCGCCAAGGCCCGGGGCCTTGTCGATCGAGTTAGTGTTGTTGTTCTGCATCAGACCGCCGATCATGAAACTCTGACCAGAGCCCAGTTCTACCGTCGTTTCGGTACGACGCGTGGTCACAGAGGGGACCGAGTAGCCGTTGAGCGTAACGGCGCCCTGGCTCGACAGCTGCGACACTTCCGGCCGGACCCGCATCGAAATGCGACCGTCGGCGAGAACTGTCGGCGTGAATGACAGGCTGACACCATATTGCTTGTATTCAATCGACACCGCGCCGAGCGACTGAGAAACAGGGATCGGAAATTCACCGCCGGCCAGGAAGCTTGCGGTCTCACCCGACAAAGCGGTGAGGTTTGGTTCCGCCAGCATGCTCACAAGGCCATCGTTTTCGGCAAGGTCGAGTGCGGCGCCGAGGTCGAGGCCGAACAGACGGCCAAGAAAGCCGAGCGTTGTCGTGCCCGAGCCGAGCCCCTTGAAATTGAGCGTCGATGCCCCCTTCGTAATGAAGCGCCCGGTGGTTGGATCGAACGGCAAGGAAATCGAACCGGCAGGTAGACCATAAATTGACGAAGCATCCAGCTTGGGCAGCGCCGAAAGATCCTGCGTTGCGATTGTGCCGATGTCGCGACCTTGAATGACTCCGATGTTCATCCCGCTCGTTTGGTCTCGCGAAGTAAGATTGACGCCAATCTGCTTGGACAGCGATCGGCTGACTTCAGCGATCTTCACCTGCAAATTGACTTGCAGGGGGGTTGCCGTGCGCAAACGAGAGACCACCGTTGTCGTGTTGCCGAGAAATGCCTTGACGAGGCGTTCGGCTTCTTCGCTATCGGCCGGGGCGGCCACTGTACCCGTGAGCAGCACAAGGCCGTTCATTGTTGTCGCCGTGATCGCGGCTTCAGGCATCGCGAGTCTCAGCATTTGATCGAGCGAATTGATGTTTTCGGCGACGCGCACGTTGGTGGCATAAACGACCTGACCCGAGGCGGTCGTGGCGAACACGGTTGCCTCGCCGTTCGCTTTGCCAAACAGGTGGATCTGGCGCGGCGTGGCGACATAAACGTCGGCCACAGCGGCGTTGGATGTCCAAACGTCAACGACATTGGCGGGCAGTGTCACGAGCTGGCCACGGCCGACCGACAGCACAACTTCGGTTGTCGGCCGCTGCGTGCCGCTGGGAAGCGGCGCCACACGCGCCATCTGACGTGCCGCGCGCGTGGCCCGGACCGACTTGGTCGAGTGTGCACTCCTGGGCGTTGCCCCGGCTGCCGCGGGGATTCCGGCGACAAGGATCGCCGACATCGTCGCCGCGAGCGAACGATGCGTGAAAGAGCTGCTGCGCATGTTAGTGGCTCCCAATCGGAACTTCGACGACCGTGTTGCCGCGCGCGACGCGCACGACGGGGCCCTTTGGTTTTTCTAATGCAACACCGGCCGCGACGCGTTCAACAGGACGCAGGGCGACCGGTCCCGTTGTGGGCGCACTGCGGCGCTGGAACCGGGACACGTCGGCGCCGGTGACGAATGTTGCCCCCGTGTCCGTCGGACGCGACGCAACGAGCATGGCGATCCGGCGGTCGCCCTTGGCGTCGCCGTCGGCAGGCACGTTGACTTCGCCCGCTGCAATCGCACGCTCGAGTCCGGCCGTGTCTTCGGCAATCGGACGCAGGCTGAGTGACAGCGTCCCGAGGGTCTGCGCAACGGCGATCTTCTCGGCGATGCGCGGGGTAACCTCGAGTGTTACCGTGTTGAAACTCTTCACTTCCTTGTTGCCCTTTTCGTCGTCGGACGAAGTGCGCTGGTCGGTAGCGAGGACGCGCAGGTTGCGCATGATCGTTTCTGTTGTTTTGAGTACGGGGCCACTGGTCCCGCTTCCGTCGACTGTTTGCGTCAGCATGAGGTCGACATGGTCGCCAGGAAAGACAAAACCGGCGACGCTGGTTTCAGCCCGCACGGCAACCGTGATTGCGCGCATCCCGGCGCCGAGTGCAGCTGCCAGAAAACCGCGGTCGCCGGGCTGGACAATTGATCCGATCGTCACGGGCTGCCCTGCCGAAATGGCGGTCCGGACTACCGAACCGCGCAAAGCTTTCATGTCGAGCTTGCCTTCGACATAATAGGCACCCTGGATAAGATCCTTGGGCCAAGGCTGGTATCTGAAACTTGCTTCATCGAGGATTGTCCCGAGGGGCAGGGCGCGTGTCGCGACGAGCACCTTGGGTCCCTTGGGTTGGGAGAAAAGGAGCGGTGACGCGAGTGCCATTGGCG
>JAYVVA010000291.1:0-6612 GCA_043787435.1 Sphingomonadales bacterium
GCCGACGGGCCAGCGGCCAGGCGCGCTTCGTCCCGCCCACATAGTACAAGGACGCGCACGCCGTCTATTTTCGATCCAAACGGAGGTGTGGCTTGGCCGACAGCCAATTTCAGAATCATTTCCTGCAGCGCGGCAGGTAAGTCGCGGACTTTCACCGCATCATTGTCCACGACTTCAGCGCCTTGCCCTCGGGCAACCTCATCTACCTTGCCACACCCGCCCATCGACTGCGTTGCCTTTGCGAAGGCTTCGGCCTTGGCAGTTGCGTCGACATCTTTGATGCTGGGAGAAAATTTCAGCGACATCTGGCGCAGGTTGAGCGTCGCATCGCGAGGGTCGGCAGTAAGCACTTGACGGCTGTCGGCGAGGTAAACGATCGAGAACCCACCGGGCGTCTGAATCGGCCCAGCTAGCTGTCCGACGGAAAGGCTTTCAAGAGCTGCCGAAAGGCTTTCGGGGAGCTGCGGTGCACGGACCCAGCCAAGATCGCCACCGACCGACGCCGTCGAGGCTTCGGAAAACTGGCGTGCATAGGCCGCAAACGACCCGCCTTGCTTAATCTGCTCGATGATCTTGCGGGCGTTTGCCGCGACTTCTTTCTGGTTCTCGGTCGTCGCCGACAGATAAATTTCGCCGACGCGAAACTCCTTCGTGCCTTTTGAGGCTTCGAGGCGCGCAATCACGGCTTGAACTTCGTCGTCGCTGACGTTGACGAAGGGTTCGACCCGGCGACGCAGCAAACGGCTCCATGCGAGCTCCCCTTCGATCTGCCGTTTGATCGAGTGGGCCGACGACCCTTGTTCCCGTAGATAGGTCGTCATGTCGTCAGGCGCACGTTTGAAATTCTTCGAGACCCGGACATAGCTCTGGTCGATTTCCGCAGGTGGTATTATGACGTCGTGTGATTTGGCTTCTTGAATTTGCAGGGTCTCGTCGATCAGGTTGCGCAGGACCTGGAGTCGCAACCGCTCACGCTCCTCATTCGAAACCTTTCCGCCGTTGGCGAGAATGATAAGCGCCAGGCGCTGATCAATATCGGTCCCAGTGATGACTTCGCCGTTTACGATCGCTGTCGCCTTGCGGACGTGCGGATCACCTTTTCCGAAAAGCGTGAATTCTGTGGGCAGATTCAGCGACGCAGCGCTCGGAACTTCATTCGTATCAGCGATGGTTTGTGCATCGGTCGAAGACGCCGTGAAAATCCCGGCGAGCGCAGCGGCAGCCACGCCCAGTGCAAATGCTTTCACGCTCGGCATTCCAATCCTTGAATCAAACGACACTACCGGCCTGTGCGATAGCCATGGTGAACTGGACGTTAGCGGCCCAGCCCGCGAAACGCCAGCCTGAGCAGGAACGAGTTGCCGCGCTGCGAGTCTCCACTCCTGTCGTAGTCGCGACGCCAGGTGATGCCGATGTCGAGGCAGTCGTCGGTATACGCAATGCCAAGGCGGTGGCGAACGGGTTGATAGCCATTGGCGAGCGACTGCGGGTCCTCAGTTGCGTTGGTAAGATCGACCGTTGCCGAACCGAATACGGAAAAGAAGTGGGTGAGCTGTATCCGGCCGCCCAGCCGAATCTCCCCGTGGTCCCGCAAGTCTTCCAATTGAGGTCCGATATTCCGATTGAGCCGCAGATAGCCGATCAAGGCATACGTCCGGTCGTTGCCGATCGTTGCATCGATTTCGTTCCGGCGGAGCGCAAAGCTGTACTTGTCGAGGCGATACCGATGCGTGAGCGTAAGGACATCGCGGTAGCGAATTGTCGTTCGTCCGACGATATCCGACAATCGATCGCTCAAGCCTGTCCCTTCTGGGAACAATGTCGGCTTGGCCGTGAGGCGGTAGCTTTGTCCTACTGTGGCTGCGATTGAAAAGCGCGGCGCTTCGAAATTCCAGTCGAAGCCATACGTTACGCGCGCGCCATCCTCCCACCGATCGTAGCCCGGGAAGCGATTGAGCGCGAAAAGGTTGCTGTCTTCCAAGTCGACCGCACGGGCATCCTCATTCGGGATGTTGAGGTTCGAAGTGGGTGGTGAGGCAACAATTTGAAGCCGCGGCGTCAGCTGCTGAGACCCGCCCCACAGAACGCCGACCAGCGGCCAACGAATTTCAGCCGCGAGCGCGCCTATGGCACGTGCCTGCCACCCGGGATCGCCGCGATAGGCTAGCGTCGTCGTCAGGTCATTTCCTGTGCTGTGATAAATATCCGCCCGGCCGTAAGCTGTAAGGATAATCTCCTGGCCCATGTCGGTCAGGCGCCGCAGATCCCAGCGTGCGCCCGCAAAGCTGCGTTGGGTATCTTGCCCTGCCGTTCGCCCCAAGGCCAGCGCATTGAATTGCAGCTCGACACGGCCCCCAACGAAGGGATCGGTAAATCGTCGGCGATAATCGACTTCTGGCAAAGCAGTCGGGATGCTGCCTTGGACAACGCCATCGCGTAGCGACTGCACTGCCCAACCGCTGAGTGAAAAATAGCTGTCACGATCGACGCGGTCGAGCGAAAGCGTCGAACGAAGCCGGTCGTCATATGAAATGTCGTAGCGACGGAGCAATGTGCGGTCGGTCGCGCGGCGGATTGCCCCCGAAATGCTCCACTGCGAATCGAGCTGGAACCGCCCGCTCGCATCGATATACCCGCGGAATTCAGACGTCCCGGTTGCAACGGTGTTTGTGCCGGTGATCAAGCGCCCACTGTAAGTGGCGAATCCGCTTATCCGGTAAGCGCCACCCGACGTCAGGACGCGGTAAGTTGCGTCCACGGCGGGCTGCGCCGACGAAAAGAATCGTGGCCTGATCGTCAAGTCTCGGTTGGACGAAATCTTCAGGTAATAGGGGATCGAGATTTCTGCCCCGTTCGTACTGTTGTACTGGATGTCGGGGATGAGAAAGCCGCTCCCGCCCTCGTTCCCCGTCAGCATCGAAAATCCGGGAAGTAGAGCAATCGGGACACCGAACATATCAAGCCGTGCGCCTTTGAACTGAAGACGTTTGCGCACCGGATCGTAGATTATTTTTACCGCCGACAGCTTCCATGACGGGTTTTTGGGACAGCCGTTGCTGTCGATCACCGGACACGGCGAATAGGCGGCATTGTCGAGCGTCGAAATGCCATTGATCTGAACGCCGCGCCTTGCCGAAATCCGACCGCCGTCGATCAGGACGATCAACATGTTGTCGATCATGCCGTCCTTCAGCGTATCCTTGAGAGCCACCGAGTCGCCATACGCGGTGTCTCCGCCGGGATTGACGATGCGGACGTTGCCGCTCGCTCGCACCTCGCCAGTCTTGCGGTTCCAAATCACCCGGTCCGCGCGGACGCGATTCTCATCACGCACCAAACGAACGTCGCCTGTTGCCGTCACGACGTCGGTGTCGCCTTGGTACTCAAGGTTGTCGGCGGCGAAGTCGATCTGCTCGCTGGAGGCAGGTTTTTCAACCGTCGCCGGCGTCGCATCCTGGTCGCGTTCCTGCGGCTGTGCTTGTGCCCGTGCCGGCGTTGCAAACGCCAGCCAAAGGCCTGCAGTCATTCCGATCAGCCTCACGGTCGTTGCCACACACCCTCGCACACACAGTAACGCAGTCGCACCAAAACCCTCGCGCCCGGCACCGAGCCTATCGCACCCGACATGGGGGCAAGGCAATCGGGCTTTTGCACGCTTCCCCCCGCGCAGCTAACAGCGGCACATCGCCGAGTCGGTAACACCGACCACTTAATCTCAAGGAACGCTTTACAAAATGAACGTCGAATTTGCTGCTGCCCGCTCCGACAACGCCGCAAGCCTTGTCATACTTGTCAACAAAGGCGCCCTCGCCGACCGCATCGAAGGCGAAGCAAGCGCCGACGGTTTGAGAGCCGCTGCATCGCTGGCGCGGTTCGAGGGAGAAGCCGGGAGCATTGCCGAATATGCCGAGACGCGCGGCGGGGTCGTTCGGCGTGTGGTGCTCTTGGGCACTGGTAGCGCGAGCGAGACCGAGGCGGTCAAGGCTGGATCGGCACTGACTGCCAAGCTCCTTACATCGGGCGAAACCGCGTTGACGATCGATGCCGCCGGTATCGCGACGCCGGTGCTGATGCGTCTGCTCGAGGGCGTAGTGCTGCGTGGCTGGCGGTATGATCGATATCGTACCCGCCTGCCCGCCAAGCATAAGCCGACACTCGAAAAGATCGTTGTTGCGGGGGCGCGCAGCGGTGCCGACGCCGCGTGGGCGCGAACACTGGCAGTGATCGAAGGTGTCGGGTTCGCGCGCGAGCTCGTCACCGAACCCGCCAACATTATCTATCCGGAGAGCTTTGTCGAACGGTGTCAGCGGCTGACGGCGCTTGGCGTCGAACTTCAGGTTCTCGACGAAGCGGCGATGGCAGCAGCGGGCATGGGATCGCTGCTTGGAGTCGGGCAGGGGTCCGAACGCCCCTCGCGGTTGCTCGCGATGAAATGGGACGGCACGGGGGGCGCTACGAAGACGCCGATCGTTTTCGTCGGGAAGGGTGTAACATTTGACACCGGCGGGATCTCGCTGAAGCCGCCGGCCGGCATGGAAGACATGAAGTGGGACATGGGCGGTGCCGCCGCTGTCGCAGGAGCCATGATGGCGCTCGCGGGTCGCCAGGCTAAGACCTATGTCGTTGGTGTCTGCGGGCTGGTCGAGAACATGCCCGACGGCAAGGCGCAGCGCCCCGGTGACGTTGTGACGTCAATGTCGGGTCAGACGATCGAAGTCATCAATACCGACGCCGAAGGGCGGCTGGTGCTGTGCGACGTAATGACTTGGGTCCAAAAGGCCTATTCGCCCAAGGTCATGATCGATCTCGCGACGCTGACTGGCGCTATCATCATATCGCTGGGTCACGAACACGGTGGTGTTTTCGCTAACGATGACGGATTGGCAGCGCAACTCGTTGCAGCAGGTGGTGCCGTCGGCGATCCGCTGTGGCGAATGCCTCTTGGCGATGCGTACAACAAGCTGATCGACAGTCCGATTGCGGACATGAAGAACGTCGGACCGCGCGAGGGTGGTTCCATCACTGCCGCGCAGTTCCTGCAGCGGTTTGTCGATGAGGGCGTGACATGGGCTCACCTCGACATTGCAGGGATGGTCTGGGCGTCGAAGCCGGGGCCGGGATGGGACAAGGGCGCGACGGGCTTCGGCGTCCGGCTGCTGGATCGGTTTGTGGCAGACAACTGGGAGAAATAGCGCTGTCGTGGCGAACTCTGGTCGCACAGGCTGGATCGCCGCTTTGACAAGCGTGATCGCTTGAGGTTGGGTCGCCAACTCGCTAGGGACGCGATCAACTTTTCTCCCCCTTTGATATCAATGGAGCCTCGACCATCATGGCCGCGACACGCACATTTTCTATTATCAAGCCCGACGCAACTCGCCGCAACCTGACAGGTGCCGTCACCAAAATGCTGGAGGATGGAGGACTGCGCGTAGTTGCGTCGAAGCGGATCCAAATGACCAACCAGCAGGCCGAGGGCTTCTACGGGGTCCACCGCGAACGTCCCTTCTTTGCCGACCTCGTGAAGTCCATGATCTCGGGCCCGGTCGTTGTCCAGGTGCTCGAGGGCGAAAACGCGATGCAACGCAACCGTGACATCATGGGCGCGACGAACCCCGCGAACGCTGACGCAGGCACAATTCGTAAGGAACTGGCCGAAAGCCTCGAGGCAAACTCGGTCCACGGATCTGACAGCGACGAAAATGCCGCGATCGAAATCGCTTATTTCTTCAAGCCGGAAGAAATCGTCGGCTGAACGCTGGCTATGGCCAATTGGCAAGGGCTCGGCGAGCGCGGCAGAGGCTGTTAATCCCGGTCTTGTCGCGGGTTGCCGATCTATAAGTCGTTCTCGTTCCATCGGCCACTCGCGCACGTCGCGGTCATTGGTTGGAAGAGGGCATGGCAATGCTCTGTAGGCAGTTGATTGGCTGATGACGCGTAGCGGCGGGAACTCTCGCTGCCGCTTGTCGTTTTGAGGTCATGCTTCGCAAAAAGTGGATCCTGACCATGAAACACATGATTCCGGTACTTGCCGTTGTGCTCCTTAGTGCCGCCGGTCCGGTATGGGCGCAGGTCGACGCGGCTTCCGCCGACGTCAATGCGCAACGTGTCGCAAACGCCAACGGCGAGGTTGCCGTGCGGGCGCGTGCAGAGGCCTCGATGAACGCCGAGCAGAAGGACCAATATGCCAAGGATATGGCAGCGTACGTGGACGCCTTGCGTGCGCAACACCGCGCGGAATTGGCTGATGTTCGCCAGTACGATCGCCAACAGCGTGCCTATGCTGATGCGATGTTTGACTGGCGGGTCCAGGTGGGGGCGTGCCACCACGGTAATAAGCGCGCGTGCAATGCACCAACGCCGAATCCAGCAGATTACCTGTAAAACAGCGGTGGCATCGCGCCGACCCGTCTAGGGTTGAACTTCAGCCTGAGCGGCACGACGATTTCCGCATTTGGCGCAGGGATCTGAGAGCCCTCCGTGGCAAATCTCAACAACTGAGCCGACACTGGCGGCAGAACTGTCGTGTGCCTTGGACGGAGCGGGTCAACGATAGCGACTGTCCGAAAGCTGCCGTATGGTTTGGTTGCGTTTGTTTGGGGTGAGCCGTCTTAA
>JAYVVA010000292.1:0-3371 GCA_043787435.1 Sphingomonadales bacterium
GACTGATTTCCTATCTCGATTCGATCAAAGCGCGCGATCCGGCTGCCAGATCGCGTTGGGAAGTGTTGCTGTATCCTGGAGCCTGGGCGTTGGCGTTTCACCGGCTTGCCCACTGGCTCTTTGTCGGCGAGCTGTTCTGGGTGGCGCGACTGGTCAACCACATCGGGCGGTTTTTTACAGCGATAGACATCCACCCCGGCGCTAAGATCGGACGTAATTTTTTTATCGATCACGGGTTTACAGTTATTGGCGAGACGACCGAGATTGGCGATGACGTTACGATTTACCAATGCGTGACGCTTGGCGGCACCAACCCTGCCGACGGCACGCCCGGCAAACGGCACCCAACAATCGGAGACGGCGTGATCATAGGATCAGGCGCGCAGGTGTTGGGGCCGATCACTGTCGGACCGCGAGCGCGCATCGGCGCAAATTCGGTGGTGACCAAGGATGTGGCCGAAGGGGCAACGATGGTTGGCATTCCTGCGCGTTCCACCTTAATCGAGGCGACCGATTATCAAAAAGGTTTCATGCCGTACGGTACGCCGTGCAGCGAACGCTTTGACCCCGCGACGCAACAACTCGAAATCTTGAAATGCGAAGTCGAGACGCTTCGCGCGAAGCTGGCGGCCTATGTCGAGGAGCGTGAAGAAGGGCGCAAGTCAGCATAGTGTCCAGCGAGTCAGGGGCGCGGCTAGGCCGCGACGGCGTCATTGCGATCGTCATGAGTACGAGACCCTCGACTTCGTTCAGGAATGCAGTTTAGTCTCGAGCAGTGGCAGTGCTTGCTTTCCCAAACCGGACATCGATCCAAATTGGCTTCGATCGCGCCGAACTGATGCGCATTCTCGATTTGTACGGTCGCATGGTCGTCGCAGGCCATTGGCGGGACTATGCGATGGACCTCGGTAAGGAAGCTGCCGTTTTTTCCGCTTTCCGCCGCGCCACCGAGCGCCCCGATATCAGGATCGAAAAGCGGCCGGAGCTGCGCAACCGGCAGGGACAATGGGCGCTAATCGGAGAAGCGGGTGTCGTCATCAAGCGCGGTCACGAACTTGCGCCCGTGCTCGCTCCGGTTGAACGGCGACTTATGAAGCTGGTTGCAGAGTAGGTGCAATCCCGGCGGGGGGCAGGCGTCCGGCGAGTTGGGTGGGCAGCAAGCCGACCCCCCACCCCCGCGCGCCCTGCCAGAACGCCGATAGCAACAAAAGCGCAGATCCGATGATCATCACCGTAACGGCGATGTTGATGCCCACAGCACCGGATTCGCAAAATAAGGCCCCGCCCGCGATCAGCACATAGGCAAGCCCACAAACCATCAAGGCACGACGGTCGATCGCGAGCGCAACGACGCCTATGGCCACATAGAGCGTGAGCACCACAACAGCGCTGACGATCGTGCCGCTGTTGCCGAGCAGACCCAGCTGGTTGAACACCGGGTGCACGATCAATGGCGCGGCGAGCAGATGCAGCCAGAAAGCAACGTCGGACCGAAGTGTCCGGCGGTCCCGGTCTGAAATGTCCCACCACATGGCAAGTGAGAAGATCGCGATGCCCGAAACCGCCATCAGGGGGAACTGGATAAGAGAGACATTGGGTACCACAGCCAGAACGAGCGCGCATCCCGTTGCTGCAACGGCAGCAGCACCTGCGGCGACCGTAATCGGCACCATGAAGCGCCGCCACTGAAGATAAGCCGCGCCGGCAGCCACCGCTGCCGCGACAGCCAGCCAAACCGCCCCCAAGGCATCGCCGTCACGGTAGCCACTCGTGCCCAATAACGTGGCTGCGAAGGCGCCGAATACGCCGCCAACAAACGCCAGCAGGAAGATGATTGAGGGCAGGGCCATGCGCCGGATCCGCGTTAAATATTCTGACAGACCTCAGCCCGCCGCGGCGACGAACGTGGCACCGACGGCTGGATGCAGCGCGCCGCCAACCAAGGCAAGCCCGACCAACAGCAAGACACCCGCAATCGAAACAAAAATGTCATTGAATCCGTTCAGCAGCCGAAACTGTTCCTCGTCGACCACTGGAGTCGCGCGCATCCCGCTCCGATGACGGCGAAGAGCATCTGCAGTGTCGCGCGACAAAACGCCAGCGCTCACGGCATCGTCGAGGTCGGTATCGCTAATAGTGCGTCTCCGTGACGGATCAGTAGCACAAGTGTATTATGTTAGCTACACACCGTAGGAAACCGAGCTCAGAAGTAGAGCATTGCAATCGGTACTATCGCACCCAGTGCCAACACTAACAGCGAAAATCCTCGAGATGCTTTTGTATTGATGGCGATGGTTGCGCCCAATAACGCCGAAAGCCCAAGTCCCGCTGCGAGCAGCGCCACGAATGCCTTCAGCAGCGTCGTCGAGCGCCGGGGCGTAGCCTTGGGCTTGGCCGGCTGCGTGGAAACCGGAGATTTGCGATCTGGCTCAGCGCTTCTGCGCGGCAGGCGCTGGTCCTTGTGAATGCTCGCCATCCAGACAATCCATGACGGCGGCGTGCCGCCATAGCCGCCGGTTTCCTGCAGTCGGTAGGTTTGCAGACCACCACTGATCGAAAACAGCAGAATCGCGGGTGTAAAGAAGACACCGAGATAGCGATGCCACTGGCGCAACTTGCGCAGCGTCTGGGCTCTCATCATCTCAGCCGGCTTGAAGTGTTTTGAAGATCAGCGCGGCTTGTTCATTACCCGATTGCGGCACGATTTCGCCAGTGCGGTCTATGATTTTGTCCCACAGCCGCGCCACCGCTTCCGGAGTGCGATCGTTTTCCGGGAGCAGCGCCCCTGGGGTGAGCGTGACGTACGATGCCTGGACGACACCAGCGCCGGCACCGACAATCACGTTCGACGGTGCAGCTTCGCTGACGAGATAAAGTGCAGCCGGAACGACATTTTCAGGAGCAAAGGCCTTGAACGCGTCTGCAGGGAACAAGTCTTCAGTCATGCGCGTGCCTGCGACGGGTACAATCGTATTGGCCCGGACGTTATATTTGGCGCCTTCGAGATAAAGGGTCTTCGCCAATCCCGCGAGCCCGAGCTTGGCCGCGCCATAGTTTGCCTGTCCGAAATTGCCGAAAAGGCCAGTTGATGATGCCGTCATCAAGATGCGGCCATAGGCCTGCTCACGCATCGTGTCCCATACTGCCTTGGTCACATTTGCACTGCCGATCAGGTGGGTCTGGACCACCAGATTAAAATCAGAGGGCTCCATTTTGGCAAAGCTTTTGTCGCGCAGGATGCCGGCGTTGTTGATCAGGATGTCAACGCGACCCCATTCAGTCTTGGCGTGCTCGACCATCGCGACCATCTGGTCGTAATCGGTAACGCTACCCCCATTCGCCATGGCGATGCCGCCTTCGGCGCGGATTTG
>JAYVVA010000293.1:0-2843 GCA_043787435.1 Sphingomonadales bacterium
GTTATTTCGCGCTGGCAGGCGCCTAGCTGAAAATCGAACATTCGAACGACCCGCGCTATTGTCGTGCTCGAACCAGGCGATATCGTTGGTGTTTGACGCGCAACTCACCGAATGGTGCCCATTCGAACCAAAGCGCGAATCACTACCCGTAATGAAGTCCGAATCGGGACAGTCACTTCGCGCTGTTTCGCAACATGGCCACCTTGCGGATAGCATGTTCGAGCAGTTCTAGATCGCAAGCGCATCGCTGCAGGTAGATGCTGGAGTACTGAACATCTGTCTTGAGGACGAAGATGTCATGTTCCTCGGCTATAAGAGCGCGTACCGGGATGGTCGCGGTGCTCACAGCCTCAAGGCGGAAATTCACCTGGAACTTTAGTGTCGCAGGCAAACTTTAAAGATGTTTGATATCGAGGGGGTGAAGCGCCGCACGAGCCGTGGCATAGAGCCAAGATGCCCGGGGATCAAAGATGAGCGCGATCGATCGTAAACCAAAACTCGAAACCTATGCTGCGCGGCTTGTTGTTGCATGTTTGCTGGTCGGCCTCGGGCTCTGGATCTCCGCCAACTTCCTGCCGGCACTTGTTTGGGCCGTCGTGATCGGCGTTGCGCTCGACCCGCTTCACATGCAGCTGCGGGGCAGGTGGCCTCGGCCTAGCGCGCGCGTTGCAATTGCCGGGGCAATCACAGCACTTGTGGCGGCCGCAATCCTTATTCCTCTCGCGGTCTGCGTCGCCCAGGCTGCGCGCGAAGTTCGCGATGTCGCCGTCTGGGTTGCCCAGGCACAGTCTACCGGACTGCCGGTACCCGGATGGGTACACCAGCTGCCGGTCGCGCGCCAAGCAGTCACGCACTGGTGGGAGAACAATCTGTTGAAGCCCGAAAGCGCCACGCTTCAAATTCAGCATCTGCGCAGCAGCGCCTTTGCCGCCAATACACGATTTATAGGCAGCAATTTGTTGGGTCGGCTGGTCACCTTCTCATTCACGCTGATCGCGATGTTTTTCCTCCTCCGAGACCGCGACACTATTCTTGGACAACTGCGTTTGGCGGGGGATCGTCTGTTCGGCGCTTCCGGCGAACGCGTTGGATACCAGGCTGTTTTGTCGATACGTGGCACGATCGACGGCCTTGTTCTAGTCGGGATTGGCGAGGGAGCGGTGATGGCGGTCGCCTATGTCGTCCTCGGTGTCCCTAATCCGTTGCTTCTGGGCGGTTTGACAGCCGTCGCTGCCATGATCCCGTTCGGGGCCGCCCTCATATTGTCGATCGCGGCCGCGCTTCTCCTTGCCAAAGGAGCCGTCGGAGGCGCGATTGCAGTGGGCGTGATCGGTTTGATCGTCGTTGGGGTTGCTGACCATTTCATCCGCCCGATTCTGATCGGCGGCGCTACAAGACTTCCCTTTGTCTGGGTCCTGATCGGTATTTTGGGGGGCGTTGAATCTTTTGGCCTGCTCGGGTTGTTCATCGGTCCGGCGACGATGGCCGTTCTCATCATGCTTTGGCGCGAATACATCGATGGCCCCCCGCTGAATGCATCCGCGCAAAGCCAAAAACCCGGGGAGGGCACGTTGTTGTAAGAATGAGGAAGCGCTGACCACGTCCGGGGTTGGCATCCTGACAGCGCGTAAAGAGGCCAAACAACCGCAGGCCGCTTCTGCCATTCGCGAGAGCGCCAACTGCCGGTCTGCGGAGCTTCAGGGAGCCACTCGAACCGATAGTGTCGACTGTTATCTGCTGTCGCGCTGCGATGCTGCTCTGGCGATGATCTATTCCAGACTGTTCGCGGCCCAGATTGCCCTCGGTTGCGTGATGTTGCTTGCCGCTTCGGCTGTCCGTGCCCAATCAATAACCCCGTCGTTACCCATAATCGTGTTGGGCCGCGCACTGGGCCTTCCGTCAGGGACGCCGGTATACGGCGAGACTGTCATCGATGCTGGGCGCCTTCGGACCGAAGCTTCCGGCCGTGTGGAGGACGTTGTGCGCGACGTCGCTGGCTTTTCGGCGTTCCGTCGCTCCGACAGCCGGTCTGCCAATCCCTCGGGTCAGGTGGCGAATTTTCGCGCCTGGGGGTACGGGCGCGAGCCGGACGCTGGACCTTCTCGACGGCGTGCCCATGGCCGATCCCTTTTTCAGTTCCATCCCCTATAGCGCAATCGTACCGAGCCGGCTCTCTGCTATTCAGTTAACGAGAGGAGGTGGCGGTGGTGCGTTTGGCGGAGGCGCGGCTGCGGACACGATTGCAATGGCCAGCGCCAGTAGCGATGATCTGGCCCTCGTTTCGACCGAAGCGCTTTATGGGAGTCGCGAGGCGACTGAGTTGTCGGCCACTGCTTCGCCTGATGTAGGTACCGGTTTCGTCTCGGTTTCCGACCTCTACGAACGCGGTGACGGGCTGGACCCGGCGCAAACGACGCGCCATGCCGGGTCGGCGACGCTGTCATGGTTGCCAAGACGAGGGTCGACACTGACCGTCACTCTGCGCTACCTCGGGCAACAATACGAGGATGATCTCAATATCGACAGTCTCCCCGATGCGCTGACCGCAGACGGGTTTGTGCAACTTGGCCTGGAGCGCGGCGTCGCGTTGACCGGCCGGGTCGAGAAACTCTTCCACACCCTGATTTACACATGGCGGCTCACCAGACCTACACTGTCCTAAGACGTGGGCACGCCGCGCACGCTGTGGGTCGGCGTTAGATTCGAAGTAGGGAACTGATACCAGAAGTTGGAGATGATGACTTGCGGGGGGTTGCGGAGTTTGTTTGGGACTGATTCAAGGTGGCGAACGCAAGGAGTTTGCCATGCCCATTTCCATTCGGACGGATTTTGACGCGTCGCAG
>JAYVVA010000294.1:0-2144 GCA_043787435.1 Sphingomonadales bacterium
AGTTCAGCGCGCATTACAGCCGCGAGCGCGGGCAATCGAGGCGGACGGGTAGCAGGTCCTACCGCGATCATGCGTGCCGCACTATTCATAAGCCGTTACCCCGCAACACAAATCCGCACGACCCTCAGCGCAGAAAACGACACGTACGTCCGGTTTTGCGTCACCGACTTGGCGAATGTCAGTCAGGAGTGGACCTGTGCAAGGGAAAAATGGCAACGGCGCCAGAACCGAGTTTCTGGCGCCGTTGCGCGACTAAATCATCGTCGAGGTCGATACCTTCGAGTGCAGGTTCGAGGCTATTTCGCCCAGTGAATATCGACCGCAAGATCACTATCCGCCAACACACGGCCGATGGGCAGCGTCGACGAAGCGCCGTCCTCGATCGCGCGCTCCAAAACCTCACGTTTGGCAGCGCCGGTCAGGACGATGGTCAATGTCCGCGCCGCCAGAATCGCGGCCTTGGACAGCGACACTCTCGCCACAGGCGCTTCGGCGGGCATAGGATCGGGCATGACGCCCAGTGCGCGACGCTCCTTGGGGCCGTTGAGCGCCTCGTCGAGGTCGGGGCCGGGAAAGATCGAGGCGGTGTGCCCGTCGGCGCCCATGCCCAGCCATACCAGATCGAGTGGCCACGGCAGGTCAGCAAGGCGCGCATCTGCCGCCTTGCCGCTCATTTTGTAGTCCGCGGCGGCTGCTCCACCGGTGAGAGGGATGACGCGCGCGCCAAGCGGCAAAAACTTCTTCGCCAACATCGCCACGTTCGAAAGCGGGCTGGTTACTTCGACGATCCGGTCGTCCGTCGGGATGATCGTCACGTCTTTCCATCGACGTTTCTGCGCAGCAAGCCGATCGAGGGCTGCCACCGGTGTTGTGCCGCCGGGCAACGCGATCAGTGCTTGGCCGCGGGCATCGAGCGCCGAATCGATAATAAAGCCGATGTCGCCCGCTACCGCGTCTGCCAATTCGTCGGCGTCGTCATAATCCCACCATTCGGCTTCGATCGTCATTGTGTCGCTTATCCTGCAGTCGGAGAGGGAAGGGAGTGCGGCGCAGTCAACGCCGCGGCTTCGAGGATGTCGAGCGCACGGTGCGCCTCGATGTAGCGCCGCGCCGACGCCATCCATTCGCCCGCCGCGCCGCGCGAGGGCAGTCGCGCGACTTCTGCAAGCGCATTTTCGACCTGCCCCCCCTCTATGGCAAGCCGCGCGCGCGACACGCGGTCGTCGGCGGCCGGCGAAGGTGAGGTCGCCTTGCGAACGATAAACAGGCTACCAAAAGTTCGTTGTGCCGCCGCGCTCCAGCTCTCATTCGGACCCCCGCCGGCGAGGTCCGGCGTCAAAATATCAAGCTGCTGGCGCAGGCCGTCAAGCGTCACCGGGGCTTGCGCCGCTGAAATGATCGCCGCAACGGCGCGTGGCTGTGTTTCGGCAAAGCGATCGCGCAACTGTCCTTCGAGGTAGCCCAGGCCAATACCGCGATCGATGGCGCGGCGCGCCGCAAAGGCGATCAACAACCCTTCGGCACGAGCCGCGTTCGAAGACGCATTTGACGCTTGGGCGTCGATCTGGGCCAGTCGCGCCTCGAGCCCGGCGACGCGCGACTCGGTCACGGCCACCGCGTCAGGTGACAAGGGTACAATCGCCGCCGAGCTTGCTGTCGCGATACCCGATGCGGCGGGCGCGGTGTTTAACGTCTGGGCGGGGGGGACTGTCGACACCGCGGGAAAAACGAGCCGCCGTGCAGGTTCCCAGCGAGTCAATGTCCACGTGACCAGCGCGGCCCCAAGAATAAACGCCAACAGGGCGACGATCAGCGCAGTCCGCACAGGGCGCGCTTGTCGTTCCTCGGGTTCATAGCTTTCGGCAGTCATTAGCTTCGACCCACTCAATTCTTGCCATCAGTTCAGCGGTGACGCTTCGCACAACCCGCGCAGACATTCCAGCATGGCGTACTCGCGCGGAACCGACGCGATGTGGATCGCAGCCCAGCCTGATCCGCTTGCCTGCGCTGCAGCCTCGCTGATGGCGACGATTTGTATCGCGGTACGAACCGGGATCAGCTCGGCGAGACGTGCTCCCGCGCGCGGAGAATGAATAAGCGCCACGTCGGCTTGCAACGGGCTCGATATTTTCAGCGCACTGGTT
>JAYVVA010000295.1:0-2515 GCA_043787435.1 Sphingomonadales bacterium
TTCGTAAGCGCTGAAACCTTTCATCAAAACGCGATGGACAACATCGCGAGAAAACGACCTAAAGCGGCAGCCTTCTTACTGCATCAGGCAGCTGAACGAGGCTATCACTGCGTCTTGCTCGTCTTCACTCTCTATTCGCCAAAATCGCACCGCCTCAATTTCCTGCGATCGCAATGCGAGCAGATCTCGCCGGCGCTGACGCAGGCATGGCCGCGCGGCACCAAATTCGAGCGGCGCTGCTTCGAGCTGTTGCGCCAGGCGTACGTCAATGCCAGATACTCGCCCTCATGCCGAGCTCGGCATAATTTTGCTTATGCCGAGCCTCACACTATGCCGAGTGGGCGGACGACTCCGCAGTTTGCCAAGGGTTTAGTGACAATCGGCTCGGCATAGTTTTCACGCTTTTAAGCAGCGGCCGCAATGAAGGCTTGCCACTGGTCACCGAGATGGCGAGAATCCAAGAGTGCGAAACGACATCGATCATCTTCCGGTAGTCCAGCAAGATGAGCTGACGCGCGTGACCCAGATATTACTGGACGAATTTGCCGTTGCGACTGCGCGGGCGACGCAGTCCTGGAAGAAGAATGGCAAGGTCGAAGCGGTTATACTTTTCGGCAGCTATAGTCGCAGCGACTGGGTCGACGAGCCGGCAAACGGTTATCAGTCCGACCTCGATCTCCTTGTCATTGTGAGCCACAAAGACCTGACCGACGTTGCTGAATACTGGTATATCGCGGAAGATAAAATCCAGCGTGACGCGACGATCGCGCGGCCCGTCAATGTGATCGTCCATACTCTGGATGAGGTGAATCAGGGCCTGACGCGCGGCGAATATTTCTGGGTGGACATCGCGCGCGACGGCATTGCACTTTATGAACTTGCGGGCAGCGCACTTGCGACGCCCAAACCGCTGACCGCAGCCGACGCGTACGAAATGGCGCGTAAATATTACAGCGATCAATCGCGCTCTCTCGATCAATGGATCGACTTGGTCGAGTACTCAATCAGCAGGATATCATCGGATGAAAGCTGGTCGAAAAAGGCGGCCTTCAACCTGCATCAAGCCGCCGAAACCGCGTACACATGCTTTTTGCTCGTCCGCTGCCACTACGTCCCTCGCAGTCACAACCTAAAGTTCCTTAGATCGCTGTCGGAGGACAAGGAATCGCGACTGATCGACAGCTGGCCGCGGGCGACCAAGGTGGATCGGCGTCGTTTTGAGCTGGCAAAACGCGCATATGTTGAGGCCCGTTATGCAGCCGGCTACGCCATCAGCACTGAGGATCTGCAGGCTATCACTACGGCGGTCCACAAGCTGCGCGAGATCGTGGAATCTGTCTCGAGCGAATGGATCGACGATCTCCGAAAGAAGGCTGGCCTGTAATCTACTCGGGCTGGTTCTACGTCATAAGGCGTCGAGGAATGCGAGGAGCTGATCCTCGGGTTCAAAGCGCGAGGTTTTATGAGGCTCGAGCGGCTTGAGCTTGGCGAGGGTGGCAACCTTGAGGGCGATGTGGGCGTGGAGATAGACCTGCGTTGTCTGGATCGACTCATGGCCGAGCCACAAGGCGATTACCGAGATATCGACGCCCGCCTGGAGAAGCTCCATGGCGGCGGTGTGTCGCAGGACATGCGGCGATACCCGCTTGTGCCGAAGTGACAGACAGCGATCGCCGGCAGATTTTACATATTTGGCGAGAAGAAACTGGACGGTATCGGTGCTGAGACGTCCGCCGCGCGCATTGGGAAACAGGGCGGCGGTACTGCCTCGCGCGGGCTCCTTCAGCCATTTTTGCAGGGCGGCCCGCGCCTGCCTGTTGAGCGGCGTACGTCGTTCCTTGCGACCTTTGCCAAGGCAAAAGACATGAGCCCCTGTACCGAGGTTGACGGCATCCCGATCGAGACGGGTTTGTTGTAAAACTGACGTTGGGGATTCACGCAGGGAATCGAGCGGGATAGAAGGGCGTGATGCCTGCTCCGGCGTATCGGCTCTGGCGTTGGTGTCGAATAGCGCCAAGCGCGTGACCCGCTCGGGAGCCAGCCTCATGATGGTCATGGCTATCATCCCGCCCATCGACACGCCCGCGAGGGCAAAACGGTCTGGCGCGTCGTCCAGCACGCGCTCCGCCATGCTCGTAACGCTTGCGTCGGAAAGCGTGTCGCCGACCCGGCACTCGTAGTCGGGGCCGAGTTCAGCGATGGTTCGCCCCCATACGGAAGAGGCACTGCCCAAGCCGGGCAACATGATCACCGGGTCCATTCCTGCTCTCCCATACAGTAGCAGGGCAATACCAGCGCAAGTAGCCATGCGGAAGGAAATCTGCCCGAAGGGATTATGGTGACGGCAGCTTCCCACCATGTTAAGCCTTGCCTAGCACGTAGCAAAAGGGCGTGCGGTAAAACCTAGTGGTACGACCTGCCCCTCAAGCAGCTTGCCGGAAAGCTGCGGCCGCAATGCGGATGCGCGACGCGTGCTGATCAGTCGAGCAAGCAAGAAGATCGCCTTCCAGACGCT
>JAYVVA010000296.1:0-1586 GCA_043787435.1 Sphingomonadales bacterium
CGGATCGCGGTCGCGCGCCGCGATTACATCGAGGCCGTGCGCGTCTACAACACGGAACTGAGAACATTCCCAGGTCGGATATGGGCTTCCCTGTTCTATTCGGGCAGCAAGCCGATGGAAGAGTTCACGGTCGCCGACAGCGTGAAGACGCCACCCCAAGTCAAGTTCTGAGTGACCGAATGATGATCCGTTGTGCGGTATTCGCCGCTATTGCCTGGATCGGCCTTTCCTGTGTCGGTGTGGCGCAGACGCTTACGTTTCCCGCGCTTACGGGTCGCGTGGTCGATCAGGCTGGTCTGCTTTCGGCCCCGGATCAGGCACAGCTGACATCGGCGCTGGCGGACCTGGAGGCGAAAACCAGGGATCAGCTTGTTGTCGTGACCCTGAAGTCCCTGCAAGGCACGACGATCGAGGATTATGGGTATCAGCTCGGACGGAAATGGCTGATTGGCCAAAAGGACAAAAACTCGGGGGCGCTGCTGATTATTGCACCCGCGGAACACAAGGCCCGAATTGAGGTTGGCTACGGCCTGGAAGGCACGCTGACCGATGCCGCAACGAAACGGATCATCGAAACCTCCATTCTGCCAGCTTTCAGAACCGGGGACTTTCCCGGCGGCATCAAGGCAGGTACCGGGCAGATAATTCAACTGCTCATCGCCGACGCAGGAATCGTGCCAGGTCCAGCTGAAGGTAGTCCGGCTGCCACTCAGCAGAACGCTGGCACTCCGGTTGGGCTGATTGTCGTCCTGGGCGTGTTCGGCGTGGGAATGCTGGTGTTCTGTGCGGTCAGGGGTGGGGCGGCCTGCCGGGCCATGACGCAGATTCTGTTCATGATGATGCTTTCGGGCCGGGGAGGTTCCTCTCGCGGCAAGTCTTCCCCGTATTCCGGAGGGGGCGGATCGTTTGGTGGCGGCGGAAGTTCGGGTAGCTGGTGAGGAATCCGGAATGATCGACGAGTCCGACAAGGCGCGTGTCTCGACCGCAATCCGCAAAGCGGAGTCACTCACGGCCGGGGAAATCTTCTGTGTCATCGCCCACCAATCAAGCGACTACCGTCTGGTCCCGGTTGCCTGGGCGGCAGCTCTGGCGTTGTTCATGCCACTGCCTTTCCTCTATCTGACGAACGGGTCGGGGCCAGTGATCTACCTCTTCCAAATCCTCTCATTCATCATCGGTGCCATCGCCCTGTCGCACCCTGGAATCCGGTTTTATATCGTGCCGCGAAGAGCCAGGCACGACCGGGCGCATTCGGAAGCAATGCGGCAATTCTTCATGCAGGGCATCGACAGGACCGAGAACCGAACGGGCGTGCTCATCTTCGCCTCGGAGGCCGAACGATACGTTGAGGTCGTTGCCGATGCCGGGATCAATGACAAGGTCGCGGCAGGCGTCTGGGACGAGGCCGTCGCCGCGTTGGTCACAGCTATCAAGGCAGGGCGACCCGCGGATGGGTTCGTAGCCGCCGTCGAACAATGTGGCAGCGTACTTGCCGCTCATTTTCCGCCTGGCGCGTTAAAACGCGACGAGTTGCCCGACAAGCTGCTGGTTATCTGATGAGGCTCAGATTTCGCTTGACCCTACCA
>JAYVVA010000297.1:0-2173 GCA_043787435.1 Sphingomonadales bacterium
ACGGCCGATGCCGTTGCACTGGTGAAGGCTGTTGATGAGCGACTGAGGAGTGCAGGACTGCCCGCCGACGTCAAGATCAGCCCGTTTTACGATCAGTCAGAACTGGTGTTGGGGGCAGCCAACGCGGTGCGTGATGCGATCCTTCTCGGCACATTCCTGGCTGGATTGGTTCTGTTCGCCTTCCTGCGCAGCTGGCGATTGATGGTCATGACGGCAGCGCTGCTTCCGGCCGTCCTCGCCGCGACCTGCGTTGCACTGTCGGCATTGGGCATGAGCTTCAACATGATGACACTGGGCGGCATGGCCGCAGCGGTCGGTCTGGTCGTCGACGACGCTGTTGTGATGCTCGAACATCTCATGCGGCGGATGCAGGAGGCCAAGCGAGGGACGAAACCTTCGCTGCTGGCGGCGGCGGCTGAAATGGCACGTCCGTTGTTCGGCTCGACGGCCGCAACAATCGTCGTGTTTGTCCCGCTGGCATTCATCACCGGTGTAACCGGAGGATTTTTCAAGGCTCTGGCCGTCACGATGACGGCAGCCTTGATCGTCTCGCTGGTTTACGCGCGCTACATCATGCCTTTGGCGGCAGCGCGCTGGCTGACGACCGCAGATGTCGAAGCTGCCGAAAAAGCCGACGGCTTTATGGGTCGCATTGGTGCATCTTATGAGCGCCTCACTCACCGCGCGTTTGCGCGGCCCGCAGCATTTGCCGGAATCGCCGCAGCCATCCTGATCCTCGTAGGGGTTGTGTCCTGGTCCAAAGTCCAGTCGGGCTTCATGCCGAAGATGGACGAGGGCGGTTTTGTCCTCGATTACAAGGCGAAGCCCGGCGCTGCGATCGGCGATACCGACAGGCTCGTGCGGCAAGTAGAAAAGATCATCGGTGAGACGCCTGAAGTTGTCAGTTACTCACGGCGCACGGGGCTGCAGCTCGGCGGCGGTCTGACGGAGGCTGATGAAGGCGACATGTTTGTCCGGCTGAAAGGAGGCCGCCGCCGAGATATTGACGAAGTGATGACTGAGGTCAGGAGCAAAATTGAGCAGCGCGTTCCCGGACTGAATGTCGAGCTCATTCAGTTGATGGAGGACCTGATCGGCGACCTGACGGCAGTGCCGCAGCCAATTGAAGTCAAATTATTCGGCGATGACCCTCAGGTGTTGAAGGATTCCGCCCGCAAAGTGGCCCGAGCCATTCGAACGATCTCGGGCGTGGTCGAAGTCCAGGACGGCCTGCGGGTTGCTGGCGACGCCATTATTATCAAGGTCGATCCTGCTGCCGCTGCCCTTGCCGGCCTTGATCCCGATGCGGTCGCCAAACAAGTCGAAGCCCAAGTTGGCGGCACGGTTGCGACACGTCTGCTTGCTGGCGAAATATTGATCGATGTCCGGGTTCGCGCGCCACTCTCGCTGCGGCAGCGGGCCGATGCGCTCGCCGCCCTTCCCTTGCGCGCCGCGGATGGCCGAAATGTCTCGCTCGGACGCATTGCTACCATTCGGATTGGCGCCGGGCAGCGTCAGATCACGCGCGAAGATCTCGCCCCGTTCATCCCCGTAACAGCGCGTCTCGAAGGGCTCGACCTCGGTTCGGGGATCAAATCCGTGCAAGCAAAGGTCACGGCACTGAAACTGCCCGAGAGCATCCGCGTCGACTATGGGGGGCTTTATGCGCAGCAGAAGCAATCGTTCCGCGATTTGACAACGGTATTGGTTGCGGCCCTCTTGCTCTCAGCATTGCTTCTGACGCTGTTGTTCGAACGATGGGCATTCACCGTGTCGGTCATCGTCACTGTGCTGCTGTCCGCGTGCGCCGTGCTCGCCGGGCTATGGCTCACCGGGACCGAACTCGACATTTCGGCCTTGATGGGCGCAACGATGGTGATCGGCATGCTGACCGAGCTGTCGATCTTCTACCTTGCCGAACTTGTTCCTGACGCGCCACTTACCGCAGACTCGCTGATCGAAGCAGGACGCGCACGCCTGCGCCCGATCCTGATGTCAGCGCTCATTTCTATCCTGACCCTGCTTCCCCTTGCTCTCGGAATTGGCCGCGGGTCGGGACTTCAACGGCCGCTCGCGACCGCTATTATTGCCGGCCTCATGGTCGGCGCGCCGCTCATCCTGACCTTGTTGCCCGGACTCGTGCTGCTCATGTCAAACGCGCAACGTCGAGTTA
>JAYVVA010000298.1:0-2289 GCA_043787435.1 Sphingomonadales bacterium
GTCTTCTTTCCCATCCTACATTGTGAGAACAAAATAGGAACGAGTACAAGCGGCCGAGCGGAATTCTGTTGGCCAGAATTGACGATCTGAAAGCGCAAACTAGACTCCGACGCATGTGCAATCGAGCCCGCAATGCTGGTGACCCAGAGACGCTGCTGCCAATGTTCAAAGCACTTTGGGCCACTGAGCAGCCGCGCGACAATCGCTTCAACCCGGTAGAACTTGCGCCCCGATCCCGGGCGTACGTTATTCGAGAAGAAGCGGGTCAGCGCTTGCTTGATGTCATGTCTTGGGATGTGCTGGGCGGTGCAGGCAAGTGGCCGATGACGAACGTGCGTCAGCTTGGCCTCCCACAATGGCGACGACTTGCGGAGCGCCCGGAGAACCGCTGCCTAATCCCATTGACCGAGTTCTGCGAGTGGACGCCGGACACCCATCAGGTGGGCACAGGGAAGCCGCTGAAGGGCGAGATGTGGTTTCGGGTCATCGACCAGCCCCAATTCGCCGTAGCGGGCTTCTGGCAGCGCACAGCAACCGGCAACGGGTTCACAATGGTCACATGCGACGCGAACGAGCTGGTGGCGCCCATCCACCCTAAGGCGATGATCACGATCCTGGAGCACAAGGATCACGCGCGTTGGCTTGAGTGCGGCTATGACGAGGTCGTTGCGCTGCAGCGGCCGTACGACGCCTCAAGGATGACAGTGCGGGGGCCGGTGTTTCCCACAAGAACGAGGCCGTGAAGCCCGATAGGTCGCCCGCCGACTCGTTACGAGTGATAGCGACTTCCTGACCGGTACGATGGGGCTGGAGCACGAAATGAAACACCCTGTGGATAAGCCGAAGTGATGCTGATCATCTTGTTCGACGCATTTTTTGTTGTCGGCGGTGCATTTGCGACGGAGCGGTGCGTCGAGGCGCTGCGCTCCGGCGTTGTTCAGTATCAGACCGGGCGTTTTAGTCGGACCGAACATCCAGTAACATTCTGGATCGTAATTGTTGGGTACCTCGCTTTGGTTTTCGGTGCTTTGTACGGCATCGCGCTCGGGGCAGGCCTATAATAAACGAACGCGGTCGCTTAAGCCATTTTCGGGAACAAGTTTTGCGGCGGTGGCGACCAGTCGAACACGCCACGATGCTGGTGATCTATCTGCCGCATAATCAGCTCGACGAGCGCGTCGCAGGCTTTGTCGTTTTGGATGGGTAGCTTGCCCCTCAGCCTCGCGATTAGGGTCGGCGGTGCGCTTTGAATCGCGACGAAGATGTAATTGTGCAAGTCTCGGCGGGCGATCTGGTTCATGCGCGCATTGCGAACGCAGCAAGAACAAAGGCAAGCGCGTTAGTTGATCTTTGACCGACCCGATTGTACGATAAATGTTGCGGTCGATCACTGGAGAAAAGGTCGAGTGGCGACCGAACAAAAGGGGAAAAATCTTGAAAGTTTATTCGTGCGCGTTGATCAGCTCATGGGTTGTATTACCTGCGGTCGCGCTTGCCCAGGTCGCGGTTGCGCCGCTTCCTGCGGTTACAAGTACGATGGTAGTTGGCGCGCCAGCGCAAAACGTCCTGCGGACTGGCACCGAGGTGAACCTGAGACTGAAAGAACCGCTGACCACCGCAGGTAAGAAGCTTCGCGTTGGTTATCGGTTCCAGATGGAAGTTGCAGATCCAGTGATGGTGAATGGCCAGGTTGTAGTTCCAACCGGCAGCCCAGCGCTCGGCGAGATAACTGAAGTCCGAAACAAGGGAATGTGGGGAAAGTCTGGACACCTCACGGGAAGCGTTCTCTATGTGAACGTCAATGGCCGACAAATCCGTTTAACTGGAACGTTTGATGACAAGGGCGTGACCGGGACAGCTGCTGTCGTTGGCGCAGTGTTGCTCATCCCGGTCGTCGGCTTCTTTACCACAGGTACTAGCGCTCATATCCCTGTAAATGCGCCGATTAAGGCATTTATTGGCGAAGACGTTCCTCTAGCGTTTGTCGCTACGGCCCCTGTTGCAATGGTGGTGCCGATTGCGAAGCAAGCGCAGGTTCCACCGCCCCCCAAATGAGGAGACAATTGTGCCTGTTGAACGCCGCGGTTAGCACGACTGCTAAGTTGGGCGACAGGAAACGCGCCCCGCCCATGCCGACGCGGTACGTTGCGGCGGTATTTGAGGCGTGGCATTGCGAACTGAGTGATCGCACCCGACGAGGACTGAACCTGCATGAACTTCGACGATGTCATTCTCGGTCGCCGCAGCATTCGCGGCTATAAGCCGGACCCTGTGCCGAGGACTCTGATT
>JAYVVA010000299.1:0-2908 GCA_043787435.1 Sphingomonadales bacterium
TCTGTCGATCGACGGAGTGGGCTTTCCTGGCAATCCGGCGAGCTTGGGGCCGTCCAAGCCAAAGGTAGCTTTCGCGCGCGCGGTTGCGGGCAATGGACCCACCCCCGTCACGATCCGGGTCATGTACCGCAGAGGCCTGTTCACATTCGGCCCGGTGAAGTAGGCGCCGGATGCGGATTATCGATGTTGCGGCCTTTTACACGCCCTATGGCGGCGGCGTTAAAACTTACATCGACCGCAAAATGGTGGCCGGACCGCTGGCCGGTCACGAGATCATTACAATTGCGCCTGGCCCGGCCAACCTCGTCGAGGAACGCGGTCCCAATGCGCGCATCATCTATCTAAAGGATCCCGCGTTTCCGCTCGACCGAAAATATCATTATTTTCGCGATGTCGAAGCGCTGTATGCAAAGCTCGATGAACTGAAGCCCGACATTGTCGAGGCCTCATCGCCGTGGCGTAGCGCCCGACTGGTCGGCGAGTGGCCCGGCGCCGCACCGCGCACGCTCATTATGCACGCCGATCCGGCATCAGCATACGGGTACCGCTGGTTCGGCGGCATTGCATCGCGCGAGACGATCGACCGTACTTTCGACATTTACTGGAAGCACCTCCAGAACCTCGACCGGCTGTTTGAAGCGACCATCACGATCGCCGGTGACGATCAACTGCGCCGCCTGCGCGACGGAGGCATGCACAACCTTGTGCCGATCCCGATGGGCGTCGAACCTGGACTATTTTCACCCACGCTTCGCGACGAAGCCTTTCGTGCCCGCCTGCTCGAACGCTGCGACCTCCCGCCCGATGCCACGCTTTTACTGGGCGCAGGGCGGCATGGGCCGGAGAAACGCTGGCCCATGGTGATCGAAGCGGTGACGGCGGCAGGCGCCAAGGCGTCGGTCGGATTTGTGTTGGCGGGCGACGGCCGTGACCGCGCAAAGGTCGCACGGGCCGCGGCGCGCAATCCCCACATCCAACTGCTCTCTCCCATCACCGACCGGCACGAATTCGCGCGTCTCATGGCAAGTTGCGACGCGTTGATCCACGGCTGTGAGGCCGAAGTATTTTGCACCGTCGGCGGCGAGGCGCGCGCGTCGGGTCTGCCACTCATCATGCCCGATCTGGGAGGCGGCGCCGATCATGCACGTCGCTCCCAGGGCTGGGTCTACAAATCCGCCGACAAGGCGTCGTTGGCCGAAACCGTACTCGATTTCATTGCCGCGCCGCGTGAAGCCGTTCGCGAACAAGCGATATTCCACGCGCAGCACGTCCGAACCATCGACGAGCATTTTGTCGACCTCTTCGCCTATTACGAAACGCTCGTTGGCAAGCCACGCACCATTGCGCCCTCGCCTGTCGCTGTTCGCGACGCCGCGCCGATGGTGGCGGCGATTGAGCTGGGCGGCACGAAGATCAATGTCGCGATCGGTGCGCATCCCGACCGGTTACTCGCCGAGACTGTCATTCCAACGACAACGCCCCAGGAAACCTTGCGCTCGGTCGAAGCCTTCCTCGATCTGCATCGTGGCAGTTTTTCGGCGATCGGCATTGCATCGTTTGGACCCACCGGGCTCGATCCCGCGCGAACCGACTGGGGGTACATCACGAGCACAACAAAGCCGGGCTGGGCCGACACGTCGATTGCCCCGCGCTTCGCAAAGGCGTTTGGCATCCCGGTGGCGTTCGATACTGACGTCAATGGAGCCGCACTCGGCGAATATCGCTGGGGCGCCCTCCAAAAGTCGACAGTCGGGTTGTATCTCACGGTCGGCACCGGCGTCGGCGGCGGGCTCGTGATCGACGGCAAGGCCCTTCACGGTCTTGTCCACCCCGAAATGGGTCATATTCGCCTTGCACGTCAAACGAGCGACAATTTCCGAGGGGTCTGCCCGTTCCATGGCGATTGCCTTGAAGGCCTGGTCGCCGGTCCGGCGGTGTACGCGCGGTTGGGCAAGACGTTGAGTGAAGCGACTGTCGACGATCCGGGCCGCGCGCGGGTGGTCGATGATTTGGGGCAGGCGCTGGCAAATTTTGTGATGACCCTTTCGCCGACAAAGATCGTCATCGGCGGGGGCGTCGCCAAAACGCCCGGCTTCCACCATGATGTAGCAGCACGCATGCGCGCCTGGCTCGGCGGTTATATCCGCGCCGACGTGCTAGCCGGGAACGACTACATCGTGCCGCCTTCACTCGGAGACCGATCGGGCGTTGCCGGGGGCATCGCGCTTGCGCAGGACCTGCTCGAACGTCAGAGTCTGCTCGGTCGTTAAGGCGACTCGCGTTGTACGATGAGGGGGGATGTCGCATGGCAATATTTGGAAGAGCGGATGAGGCGTCCGGCGGAGCGCGATCGACAGGTGGCAATCTCAGCTTTATCGGCCATGAGGTGACAATTACCGGCAACATCGGCGGATCGGGTATTCTCCATATCGACGGACGCATCGAAGGTGATGTTACAGCCACCAGTCTAATCCTGGGTACCGACGGTTATGTCCGCGGCAACATCGTTGCCGATTCGGCGCAGGTCTCCGGTAGCGTCGAAGGCACTATCGCCGCCAAGTCGCTCGTGATCGAAGCCACAGCACGGATCGTGGGAGACCTTAGTTACGATGCCGTCAGTGTCGCGTCGGGCGCTCAGGTGGAGGGCCGCGTGAAGCGGTTGACCCGCGACGCCGAACCGTCGCTGAAACTGATTGCCTCGGAATGACGCCCAACGACGCTGTTCCCGCCTTGAGCTTTGGCGATCGGCCTGGCTGACAATCAAGGCGGCTAGGCCTTCGAAGCCCCGTATTTTACGCGCGTGATCGCTCGGTCTGTCGATCAGGCGCAAATCACAACGCCGCCAGTGGCAGGCTTGGAACGGCTTCAGTACCCGAAGCGATCGCCGGGGAATGGAGATTCAGCCTCC
>JAYVVA010000300.1:0-4073 GCA_043787435.1 Sphingomonadales bacterium
ACGGCGAGCGAGGTGTTTCGCGCCGCCGCAATACCTGTGAAGCTCCGCATGATTCCCCAAACAGTGCCAAACAGCCCGACGAACGGCGCAATCGAGCCAATCGTCGCCAGCCAATTTAGCCGCTCTGCAAGCTTGTCGACCTCTTGCGCGACCGCCGCACCCAACGCAGTCGTCAAGCGTGCCCGAGTGCCTTCGCGATCGATCTTTCCGCCCCGATTTTTAGTCGACTGCCTCCATTCGGCGAGGCCGGCGCCGAACACCTTGGCGCTTGGCACGGCGCTTTCGCGATACTGCCGGGCGAAGGCATCGACATCCTCTGCCTTCCAGAACGCGCCTTCAAAGGCGTCGGAATCCTTGGTCGCGCCGCCGATCCGCAGCATTGATGCGACGATGATCGCCCAGGTCCAGATACTGGCGAGCACCAATAGGATCATCACCATCTTCACAACCAGATCGGCCTGCACAAACAGCGCCATGGGCGACATCGTCGTTGGATCGGTCGACAGGGACAGCATTTCATTCATGGACGCACTCACTCTTTGTCGTGGACTGGCAGCAGTGTTTTAAAAGCGTCAATCCAGCGTTTCGGATGCCGCCGCGGCCGACCCTCGCGCGTCAGAAACGCGGCCGTGACCGTCGCCTCGGTCAATACTTCCTCACCGCGCATGACGGATTGATGAATGGTCGCGGTCGCGGCCCCCAATGCGCGCACACGGCTGACGATCGTCAACGCATCATCCAGCTTGGCGGGCCGGCGATATTTGATGCTGAGCTCTGCGACCGCATAGACACCTTGATTAGTGTCAAACGCCTCGCGCTGATCGATGCCGACCACGCTCAGCATGTCCGATCGCGCGCGCTCCATGAAGTGCAGATACTTTGCGTGATAGACCACGCCCGACAGGTCGGTGTCTTCAAAATAGACGCGCACCGGAAAACTGTGGACCACGCCGTCAAAAACTCCGGTTGCGGGCGGGAGGCTAACCATAAGTCGTGTTGTAGCGGGTGCGAGTCTGCGAGGGAATCCCCCCGGGGCGCTACCCGAACAACCCGTTCTGCGATCCGGCGGGAGGGTTCAGACCGAGATGCTTCCAGCCACTGGCGTTCAGGCAGCGTCCGCGCGCCGTGCGGGCGACAAGGCCGAGCTGGATCAGGTAGGGCTCGATCACTTCCTCGATCGTATCGCGCGGCTCGCTGAGACCAGCCGCCAGCGTTTCGACGCCGACGGGGCCGCCATTGTAGATATCGGCGATCATATGCAGATACCGGCGGTCCATCGCATCGAGGCCGAGCCCGTCGACCTCCAGCCGGGTTAGCGCCGCATCGGCAATCTTGCGCGTGACCGTCGCATCACCCTCGACATTGGCGAAGTCGCGGACCCGACGTAAAAGACGACCGGCAATCCGGGGCGTTCCGCGGCTGCGTTTGGCAACTTCAGCAGCGCCATCCGGCGCGATGTGGAGATCAAGCAACGAGGCGGCTCGGCTGACGACTCGTTCCAGTTCATCCACCGAGTAAAAATTGAGCCGCACCGGGATTCCAAATCGGTCGCGCAACGGCGTGGTCAGCAACCCCTGCCGCGTGGTTGCTCCCACCAAGGTGAACTTCGGTAAATCGATGCGCACCGAGCGCGCCGATGGCCCCTCCCCGATCATGATGTCGAGCGCTCGATCTTCCATCGCCGGATAAAGGATCTCTTCAACTGCCGGTGCCAGCCGATGGATTTCGTCGATAAACAAAACATCGCCGTCTTCGAGGTTCGTCAACAGCGCGGCCAGATCGCCTGACTTAACGATGACCGGCCCCGAGGTCGCGCGAAAGCCAACACCCAGTTCTCGCGCGATGATCTGGGCTAACGTTGTCTTGCCTAGCCCAGGCGGCCCAAAGAACAGCACGTGATCAAGCGCGTCCCCGCGCTGCTTGGCAGCCTGGATGAACACGCGCAGATTATCGCGTGCAGCTTTTTGCCCCACGAACTCGTCAAGGGTTTTTGGACGCAGTGCAGCATCGATATCTTCAGGCTGGCGCGCCGGCGTAGTTAGGACATTGGTCAACGTACCGCCTCGACAGATTCTGCTTTGTTAAATCCATCTTGCCTGATCAGGTACAGACGAGATCCTATCGCTGACCGCTGAATCAGTGGCGCAATCGACACGCCGTTTCGGCATGGCTTGATGCCGTCACCGTCGAGCCAGCGAACCGGGGCGAACCCCGATTGTTCAGACGCTTTCGCAAGACAGTGCCGCGAGCGGGCCGGCAAGTCAGCCACGTTCCGCGATCGGGCGCGTCACCCTCAGCGCGACGGTCCCGGCTGTCATCGTCTCAACCGCGCGCGCGACAAAACCGCCATCGTCGAGGTCATTCAAAACGGCGCTCACTTGCATCGTCCGGCTCCTGCCCTGACAGCCTTAAACGGCTACCGCCTACACATCCAGATTCGCGACATTCAGCGCATTTTGCTGGATGAAATCGCGCCTTGGCTCGACGACGTCGCCCATCAAGCGAGTGAAGATCTCGTCCGCCATATCCGCCTGCGCCACTTCGACGCGCAGCATGGACCGGTTTTCCGGGTCAAGCGTCGTTTCCCAGAGCTGTTCGGCATTCATTTCGCCGAGACCTTTATAGCGCTGAAACTTCATGCCCTTGCGCCCGATCGTCAGGATCGCCTCGAGCAAGTCGGAGGGGCGCGAGACATGTGCGCCCTTGGTGTCAATAATCGCGGCCGCTTCTTCGTTCTCGTCGATTTCGTCTTCGGCTGTTGCGGCGGCAGATTTGGCAATCGTCACCAACCGCGCAACTTGAGCGTAGCTTTCGGCCTGCTCCGCGACGAGGACGTGAAGACGGCGCGCCTCCTGGCTCATCAGAAACGCAGCATCGATGATGTTGTGATCGGTCACCCCGCGCCAGAGACGGCGCAGAACATAATCACCGTCGGCGCCGACAGTGGCGGTCCATGACGCTTCAAGATCTGCACGACCGAGCCATTGTGCAGCAAGGTCCAGTGCATGCGCTCGCTGGTCGTCGCGCAGGGCGGGATCGAGCGCGCCCATGAGTGCGAGACCCTCGACAATCGCGGGATCATAGCGGCGCGGAACATAGCGCATCAGGCTGCGCATCCGCCGAGCGTGATCAACGAGGGTCCGCAGATCCGCTCCTGTGCGCGCGCCTTGCGGCCCCTCCAATCGCGACACCGCCACCCCTGCCTCAACCAGATATTCGTCGAGGGCGGCATCGTCTTTCAGATAAACTTCACTGCGCCCACGTGCTGCCTTGTACAGGGGTGGCTGGGCAATGAAGAGGTGTCCTGCGTCAATGATCGCGCGCATGTGACGGTAAAAGAAAGTAAGCAGCAGCGTGCGGATATGTGAGCCGTCGACATCCGCGTCGGTCATGATGATGATCTTGTGATAACGCAGCTTTTCGAGGTTGAAGTCATCGAGAATGCCGGTACCCATGGCCTGGATCAGCGTCCCTATTTCCTTGCTCGAGATCATCCGGTCGAACCGGGCACGTTCGACGTTGAGGATTTTGCCCCGCAGAGGAAGAATAGCCTGAAAATGGCGGTCGCGACCCTGCTTGGCGGAGCCACCGGCTGAGTCGCCCTCGACGAGAAACAGTTCAGACTTGGCAGGGTCCTTTTCCTGACAATCTGCGAGTTTTCCAGGCAGAGACGCGATGCCGAGCACTGACTTGCGGCTAGCCTCACGTGCCTTTTTGGCGGCTTCGCGTGCCGCCGCCGCGTCGATCACTTTCAGGATAATCGCGCGCGCGTTCGCTGGATTTTCTTCAAGCCACTCAGCCATTTTGTCTGACATAAGGCTTTCCAGCGGCTGGCGCACTTCGGACGACACCAGCTTGTCCTTGGTCTGAGAGCCGAACTTGGGATCGGGAAGCTTGACCGAGACAATCGCTGTGAGGCCTTCACGCATGTCCTCGCCGGTCAGCGTAACCTTTTCCTTTTTCATCAACCCCGACTTGTCGGCATAATTGTTGAGCGTGCGGGTCAGTGCCGCTCGGAATGCCGCCATGTGAGTACCGCCATCACGCTGTGGAATGTTGTTTGTGAAGGCGAG
>JAYVVA010000301.1:0-2315 GCA_043787435.1 Sphingomonadales bacterium
CGGTCGGGCTTAACACGATCCACAACAGCGCGGCGCGTGTGAACGGGCGTGAAGCGCGCGACGCCAAGCTCGCACGCCTTTTCGGCCAGAAAGTCGAACCGTGCGCGCCGTATCGGTGCTGCCCCGAGCCAGAGATCGGGGACCGGCTCGCGGGGGCCCAAGTGTGTGATCACCGACAACGTAACGGCGCGCTTGGCAGTTGCGACGACTTCGGCTGCCCATTCGCCGGTCAGGTCGTCAAACACCTTCAGGACTGTGCCAACCTTCATCCGCATGACGTGGAGGAGGTAATGGGCCTGGGCGCCATCCACGATCAACGCTGCGCCCAATGACAGCGGTGTGTCGACAAAAAGCCGGACCGCGCTTTGCGGTGGCCAGGCGGGTGTTACAGGCATTATAAGCATCTAGCATGAGTGATGCCTTTACGACCACGCCCGACAGCGAACATCGCGGTTTCGTTGCGTGGCTCCCCGCAGCTCTGCGCGGATTTGCCCTTTTGGCGCGGTTCGACCGGCCGATTGGATGGCAGTTGCTGTACTGGCCGTGCGCCTGGGGCGTCCTTCTGCCCGGCGGTCTGGTCAGAGACTGGCCGCTGCTCCTCTGGTTTGCGCTGGGGGCGATCGCGATGCGTGGCGCCGGGTGCGTCTACAATGACATCGTCGACCGCGATCTCGACGCTGCAGTGGCGCGCACACGCAGCCGTCCGTTGCCGAGCGGTGCCGTGTCCTTGCGCGCGGCATGGATTTGGCTGGTGACGCTGAGCTTGCTCGGGCTGATCGTTCTCGTCCAGCTCACACCGTTCGCAGCAAAGATTGCGTCGGCCAGCCTCGCACCGGTAGCTGCCTACCCTTTCATGAAACGAATCACCTGGTGGCCGCAAGCTTGGCTGGGGATCGTATTCAGCTGGGGCGCCCTCGTGAGTTGGGCGGCCGTGACGGGCCGCACCGAACCGGCAATATGGCTGCTGTATGCAGGCAGCGTCGCATGGGTCATTGGCTACGACACGATTTACGCCCTTCAAGACGTCGAGGACGACGCGCTGATCGGTGTGCGGTCGTCGGCGCGCCGGATGGGACGCAACGTTCGCCAGGGAGTTTCGGTTTTCTATGCCCTTGCGCTCATGCTGTGGGCGGCAGCATTCTGGACCGTGCGGCCCGACCCGCTGGCACTCGCCGCGCTGGCGCCGGCCGCCGTCCATCTCGGCTGGCAGGTTGCGACACTCGATCCCGAAGACGGGGCCAATGCGCTCGCTCGGTTCCGCGCTAATCGGATGACTGGATTGCTGGTTGGCCTAGCCTGTCTCGTCGTAGGGCTTTGACCTCTTCGGACAGCCTGCCTAAGCGCAGACCATGCTCACTTCCCAACAAGCGCTCGATTATGCCACCGATGTCGTCGCCCGCGCTACGCGAGCGGGAGCAGACGCCGCCGACAGCGTCGTCGTTTCCAGTGGATCGACCGAAGTTTCGGTCCGGCTTGGCAAGATCGAGGATCTCGAAAGGTCCGAATCAGGGGATCTAGGTCTGCGGGTCTTTGTCGGGTCTCGGTCTGCCAGCGCCTCGACGAGCGATTTGTCACGCGCCGCTATCGACGCGCTGGTCGAACGGACTGTGGCAATGGCGAGACTTGCTCCAGAAGACGCGTTTGCCGCGCTTGCGCCGGTCGAGCTGTTAGCGACCGGCCCCTTCGACAGTTTCGACGGCAACGACGGTGTTGACGTCGAACCCGAAGCGTTGCGCCTGCGTGCGCTCGAAGCCGAAGAGGCGGCCCGCGCGGTCGACGGCGTGACCAACAGCGAAGGCGGCGGTGCCAGCCATGGCACCGGCATGACGGCGATAGCAACGTCCACTGGTTTCGGCGCTGCGCGCGGCGGCAGCAGCCACGGCGTTTCAGCGAGTGTGTTGGCCGGCGAAGGCGCTCGAATGCAGCGCGATTATCACAGCCATTCAACGCGCCATCTGAGCGATCTCGACGCTGCCAGCGCCATCGGTTCCGAGGCTGGAAGACGTGCCGTGGCGCGCCTGGACCCGGTACGGCTCAAGAGCGGTCCGATGACAGTCGTCTTTGCACCACGAGTGTCGAGTTCGCTGCTCGGCCATTTTGCCGGCGCGATCAACGGTGCGGCCATTGCGCGCAAGACGAGCTTCCTGATCGACAGTCTCGGCCACCCAGTCTTTGCGCCTGGCATTTCGATAATCGATGATCCGTGGCGCGCCCGCGGGATGCGCAGTCGAGCGTTCGACGGCGAAGGGCTGCCGACCCGTCCCGTGGCGCTGGTCGAAGGGGGCGTCGTCAAGCAATGGATCGCCGATGTTGCC
>JAYVVA010000302.1:0-2141 GCA_043787435.1 Sphingomonadales bacterium
GTCGAGAGACCTTTTCGAAAGACAGATTGATGCGTGTTCTAATGGCGATGACGGCGGCATTAACATTTGCGATGCCCGTTGCGGCGCAGACGTCGACAACGTCGGTAACGGGACCGGTTGTAGCTGGCAAATATTCGGTCGAGACACCGTTGGAGACCATCGTTGCCGATTCCGCCGGCAAGGCAGTCCTCGACAGGGATTTGCCGGGTCTTACCGCGCATGCGATGTTCGATCAGTTTAAATCGATGTCGCTAAAACAGCTCCAGCCGATGTCGGGGGGCAAGATTACTGACGAAAGTCTTGTAAAGCTCAGCGCAGATCTGGCTGCTGTCAAGTAACGGCAAACCGGTAGCATCAAGCGGGCTGGCGCCCTAGATCGACGCAATGTCGCGCCCGCAATCTCCTGATCGCTTCAACGAAAACGCGGCAGCAGATGCTGTCAAGGGCAGCGATGCGCCCGATCTTGATGCTGGTGTTGCTGCAATTCGCAACGTGTTGGCGACCTTGCCGTTGAAGCCCGGCGTCTATCGCATGATTGATGTGCGCGGTGACGTCTTATACGTTGGCAAGGCGCGCGTCCTGAAGAACCGCGTGGCGAATTATGTTCAGGTTGCGCGCTTGCCCAAACGTCTGCAGCGCATGGTCGCACAAACGCGTGGCATGACGATTGTTACGACCAACAATGAGGCGGAGGCCTTACTGCTCGAGGGGCAACTGATTAAGCGTTATCGCCCAGCTTACAACGTGTTGTTACGCGATGACAAAAGCTTTCCGTTCATCCTGCTACGCGCCGACCACGCCTTCCCGCGCATTTCCAAGCATCGCGGCGCGAGACGGGCAAAAGGCAATTATTACGGTCCGTTTGCAAGCGCTGGATCCGTTAACACAACGCTCAATGCCCTTCAAAAACTTTTCCTGCTGCGTAGCTGCTCGGACGGGTTTTTCAGTCGGCGTGACCGCCCGTGTCTCCTCTACCAGATCAAGCGCTGTTCGGCGCCTTGTGTCGGCCGCATTGGAACAGCTGATTACGCCGAGCTGGTATCGGACGCCAAAGACTTCCTCGGCGGAAAAAAGACGCAGGTCCAGGCCAAGCTGGGGAGAGCGATGCAAGAAGCGGCCGAGGCCATGGACTTTGAACGCGCTGCCATGCTGCGCGACCGGCTCCGTGCGCTGACGTTTATCCAGGGAACTCAGGCGATCAACGCCGACGGGGTGGGCGATGCCGACATCTGGGCGCTTGCGTGCAAGCGCGGCGTCACGTGCGCGCAGGCATTTTTTATTCGCGGCGGACAGAATTGGGGGCACCGGGCCTTCTTCCCCCAGCACGCTGCCGACGTGCCGGAGGACGAAGCACTCGCAAGCATCATGCTCCAATTCTATGAGGACGTGCCACCGCCACGCACCATCCTGACGGACCGCGATGTGGCGGAAAGCGCGCTGCTGGCCGAGGCACTTGCCGAGCGCGCGGGCGGCAAGGTGACCATCGCCCAGCCGCAACGCGGCGACCGGGTCCGGTTAGTCGCGCAGGCAAAGCGCAATGCTGAAGAAGCGCTTGACCGCCGCGCTGCGGAGTCGACAACACAGGCTAAATTGCTCAGCGAAATTGCCGGACTGTTCGACCTCGAGGGCCCGCCGCAACGAATTGAAGTTTACGACAACAGCCACATCATGGGTACCAATTCGGTCGGTGCAATGATCGTGGCGGGGCCGGATGGATTTCAAAAAGGCCAGTACCGCAAGTTCAACATCAAGAGGCCGGAAACGATTGCAGGCGACGACTTTGGGATGATGCGCGAGGTGCTTGAACGACGGTTTGCGCGCGCATTAGAGGAAGATCCGGACCGAGAGTCAGGCACATGGCCCGATTTGCTGCTGATCGATGGCGGCAAGGGCCAGGTGTCAGCGGTCAAGGGGGTGCTCGACGCGATCGGCGTCGAGGACGTGCCCGTGGTCGGCGTTGCCAAGGGCCCCGACCGCAATGCCGGGCGCGAAGTGTTCCATTTGTCCGACGGCCGCATAATCGCGCTGCCGATGAATGCCCCGGTGCTTTTTCACCTCCAACGCCTCCGAGACGAGGCTCACCGTTTCGCCATCGGTGCGCATCGCGCGAAACGCGCCAAGGCATTGGTAACGAGCTCGCT
>JAYVVA010000303.1:0-4527 GCA_043787435.1 Sphingomonadales bacterium
GGCGTCTCGTACCCCGAGACATAGTCGATATGGTCGTGCAAGTTGCTTCCTACTTCAGGCCGATCAACCCGCACTTCGATACCGTTCGCTCTCAGGTGATCTGCCGGGCCGATCCCCGACAGCATCAGCGTCTGTGCCGTGCCAAAGACGCCACCCGCAACGACAATCGCACGCCGCGCACGAACCTGTCCTGCCTGATTGCCGCGACGTATTTGTACGCTCGTCGCGCGGCCGCCTTCGAATCCGATCCGCTGAGCGATCGTGTCGGTCATCACGTGTAACCGCCCTGCGGCCTTGGCGGGTTCGACATAGGCGCGGGCGGCCGACCAGCGTTCGCCGCCCTTCTGGGTGACTTGGTACATGCCGACGCCTTCAAACTGTGCACCGTTGAAATCGGCAGTGCGCGGCAGTTGCAGCGAGGCAGCGGCTTCGATGAACTCTGCGCTGCCGGGATGCGGGTAATGCTGGTCCATGACGTTCAGCGGCCCCCCGGCGCCATGCCAGTCATCGCTGCCGCGCTCGTTGTGCTCGGCGCGTTTAAAATAGGGAAGGACGTCGTCGTAGCTCCATCCACTCGCGCCCATCGCGGCCCAGTTGTCGTAATCCCACGCGCAACCGCGAATGTAGATCATCGCATTGATCGCGCTGGACCCACCGAGACCGCGACCGCGCGGCTGATATCCGGTGCGGCCGTTCAATCCTGTTTGCGGGACGGTTTCGTAACGATAGTTTGATTTGTCAGGAATGAACGGCATCATCCCGGGGGCCTTGACGGGAAATATATTGTTGTGACCGCCGCTCTCGATCAGACAGACGCTGTACTTGCCCCCTTCGCTGAGGCGTCCTGCAACGGCGCTTCCACCTGATCCGCCGCCGACAATGACGATGTCGAATTCGTCCAAGACTTTCTCTCCCAGCGGTTCCGGATCATGTCCGATGTTTCGCGCGATCCGTCATGGCTCCACCCGGGAGGACCGACCACATACATTAGCTTGGCGCGCCACGGCGCGCTCCACAAGTCCCGACCGATGCCGGCCCACTCATGAAAAACCGACCAGAGCAGGTTGAACGTGCCGAGTTGCTTGACGATTCCGTAACGGATTTGCTCGTCATCCCGTTCATTCTCGAACGTGCCGAAAAATTTGTCCCAGACGATAAAAACGCCCGCATAGTTTCTGTCGAGATAGCGCGGGTTGACGGCGTGATGGACGCGATGATGCGACGGCGTGTTCATAACTGTTTCAAACCACCGCGGACAACGGCCGATGACTTCGGTATGTATCCAGAACTGGTAGATGAGATTGATCCCGCCGCAGAACAAAAGCATGGGAACAGGGAAGCCAAGCAGCAGCGGCCACAAACGAAAGACAAAGCCAAGCGCGAAGAAACCTGTCCAAGTCTGCCGCAGCGCAGTCGACAGATTATAGTGCTGGCTCGAATGGTGGTTGACATGTGCGGCCCAGAACCAGCGAACGCGGTGCGCCGTCCGGTGAAACAAGTAATAGTTGAAATCGTCGAGTACGAAGCATGCGATCCATGCCCACCACGCGTAGGGAATATTCGACAGGCGATGCCCGTTCAAAAATCCTGACATCGCAAGGATCGCCGCGGCGGTCAGCGCGCCGGCAACCGTGCTGCCCAGCCCCATCGACAGCGACGTCAGTGTGTCGTTGGGCTCGTACCGCGCCCGATGTGCCCGGCGAACAATGATCATCTCGACCAAAACGAGTGCGACGAAGGCGGGAACAGCATAGTCGACAGGGTTAGGCAGGCTCATGTCGCCAACCTCCTGAGCTTGGCAGCCCAGATCCCAGCTTGATCGCCCAAGTCGAGCGTGGTTTTTCCGAGCGACAGGAACCGGTGATCGAGTCGGGCCTGTTCGGCATCGCGTAGGGGATGCGCCACGAAATGGGCGCCGTGCCGACGAATCAACATGAAACCGTTTGCCTCGTTGCGCACCAGCGCGGCGAGGCCCGCCCGGTCGAGCACGATATCGGTAACAGCAAAGCCCTGCTCCTCCGCAAGCCGGACGGCCCCATCACGGTCAATTCGCGCGTCGCCGCCCAGGTTGAGCCACCGCGCGATGGCCGCCAGCGCGAGTACGCCCGCTAGCGATCCGGCGAGTAGCAGCCAGTTCATTCTGATGTGTTCATTTCTGGGGTTGCCGGCTGGCCAACATGTCAATCAGCGCAGCGACCGGAGTCAAGTCGTAACCGGCGCCATTGGCTTTGTCATGCAGCGTCTGCGGGACATCCCCTGCCTTCGCGCGCGCCAGGGCCCAAAGCAGAGTCGATCGCGTCCCCGACCGGCAATAGGCGAGTGTCTTGCCGACCGCGCCGTCCAGTGCTGCCGCCATTGCGTCGACCTGAGGTTGCGAGAAGCCACCATGGCCGACGGGGATTGCAACATAGTCGAGTCCCAAATCTTGTGCTGCTGCTTCGATCTCGGCACTTTGTGGCTCGCTGGGGGATTCGCCGTCGGGTCGGTTGTTGACGATGAGCGTCACGCCCAGCGCCTTGGCGTCGGCGATCTCATCGGCGGCTATTTGCGGCGCAACGATCACGCGGTCATCAAGCGTGTGGAACATGCGTTTCTCTCCAATAGTCTCAATACTGCCGCACGACGGCGAGAAATGCATCCCCATAAGCGTCGAGCTTGCGCGCGCCCACTCCTGCGAGCCGCCCAAGATCGCTGAGCGTACCAGGCCGCGCCGTCGCAATCTCGCGCAGCGTCGAATCGTGGAAGATCACATAGGGTGGCACGCTGCTCTGCGCCGCAAGGTCGCGGCGACAAGCACGCAAGGCATCGAACAACGGATCGCCGACCGGGTTCGCAGCGCTCTGGTCACGACGTCGTTGGCGAAGAGACTTTGGCGGAACGGCGATCTCGAACCCGGCCTCTCCCTTAAGAATCGCGCGTGCCGCTGGTCCGAGCGCGAGACCACCATGTTCAGTTTGGTCGAGCGCGTCCCGCAACATCAGCGCGCGGGCGACGGGCTTGATCAGCGCGGCTTCCTCGCCTTGCGCGATGCCGAACACCGACAATCGATCGTGGCCAGCGTTTACGACGCGGTCTGTTGCCTGGCCGGTGAGCACCGCCTCAATGTGCTGGACGCCGTAAATCTGGCCAGTGCGATAAACAGCCGACAGAAGTTTTTGCGCGAGCTGGGTCAGGTCGGTTCGCGCAGGCGGGTTCAGACAATTGTCGCAGTTCCCGCAAGTTTCGGGCGGGTTTTCCCCGAAATGCCGCAGCAGCACTGCGCGGCGACAGTCGCTGGTTTCGACCAGACCGGCCAACGCCGCTAATCGTGCGCGTTCGCCCGCCATGCGATCCTCGGCCACTTCGCCGAGCCGTTGGCGAGCCCGGGCGAAATCGTCTGCGCCCCAGAACAGATGCGCCACCGATGGGTCGCCGTCGCGGCCCGCGCGGCCGGTCTCCTGATAATATGCCTCTATCGATTTGGGCAGGCCGGCGTGAGCGACAAAACGTACATCAGGTTTGTCGATACCCATCCCGAAGGCGATCGTTGCGCACATCACCATGTCTTCGCTGGCCACGAAGGCTGACTGGTTGGCCGCGCGGACGGCGGGATCGAGGCCGGCGTGATAGGCACGCACAGGCCGGCCCGTCGCGCTCAGTGCGTCGGCCAGCTTGTCAGTGCCAGCGCGCGACTGGACATAGACGATTCCGGGTCCCGGCGTCGCGGCGACGAGCTCGGCGACTTGCTTGGTCGTCCCGCTGCGCGGGCTCATCGAGTAGCGGATATTGGGCCGGTCGAACCCGGCGAGAATGAGGCCGCCATCAGGAATACCCAGCTGAGCGAGGATGTCGGCACGCGTATGGGCGTCGGCGGTCGCGGTAAGCGCAAGGCGCGGGACGTGATTGAACCGGTCGAGTAACGGCCGCAACAGACGATAGTCGGGCCGAAAATCATGCCCCCATTCGCTGACGCAGTGCGCCTCGTCGATCGCGAACAACGCAATCGCCGCGCGATCGAGCAGATCGCGGAATCCCGACCCGCTGGCGCGCTCGGGCGCGACATAGAGGAGGTCGAGCGCGCCGGAGGTGTACCGTTCGATGGTTTCGGCATGATTGGTATCGACGCTGGTCAACGCTGCCGCACGGATGCCGACGGCTTCGGCGGCGCGCAATTGGTCGTGCATCAGGGCAATCAGCGGCGAAACCACAATACATGTACCGGGCAAGGCAAGCGCGGGCACCTGGTAGCAGAGCGATTTTCCCGCGCCGGTCGGCATCACGGCAAGCGTGTTCGCGCCTGCCATGACCCGATCGATAACGTCGAGCTGACGCCCGCGGAAACCGGGAAAGCCAAATACGGTTTGAAGGATGTCGAGAGGGTCTGGCACATGCGCGCCTTAGCCCTCTCCCTTGTCCCACGTCGAGCTTGGTTTCGTCAAAGATGATCGTCATTTTGGGGCGTATGAAATCGCCACAGAACGCCGCTTGTGGACTCGTTACGCCGATTCGATTGACGGCTTCAATCATTTGCACTTTCAGCGTGTCGGC
>JAYVVA010000304.1:0-3865 GCA_043787435.1 Sphingomonadales bacterium
TGATGTCATCGGATATGTCGAGAGCCACGCAAACGACGGCAGTCCGGCAACCGCCCGGATCATGTGTACGCGCCTTCGCTCGTTCCTGAGATACGTCCATGTCGAAGGGCTGATCGCCCATGATCTCACGGCCTGCGTTCCCTCGATCAAGAGATGGAGCCAGACAGGGCTGCCGACCTATCTTTCTGCACAACAACTTGAGCGAGTATTTCAAAGCTGCGATCGCAGCACAGCCGTCGGGAGGCGTGACTATGCGGTTCTGATGCTGCTCGCCAGGCTCGGATTACGGGCCAACGAAGTGGCAACCCTCACTCTGGATGACATCGATTGGCGCGCCGGCCAGTTCCGCATTCGGGGCAAGGGCCGCAAGGCAGCCACCATGCCACTGACCGCCGATGTCGGGACGGCACTCGTGGCCTATCTGCGCGATGGTCGCCCCGTATCGGATAGCCGCCAGGTCTTCCTGCGCGCAAGCGCGCCGCACACCGGCTTTCCTTCGGCGAGCGGCATAATCGGTATCGCCCGTAGGGCGCTCAAGCGCATCGATATCAACGGCCTTGCCCATCACGGCGCGCATGTGCTGCGTCATAGCCTGGCAACCGAGCTCCTGCGCTCAGGTGCCACGCTGACAGAGATCGGCCAGGTCCTGCGCCATGAGGATCACGATACGACGCGTATTTACGCCAAGGTCGATCTGGGAAGCTTGCGCAGGTTGAGCCCGCCCTGGCCGGGAGCCCGGTCATGAGCCCGCTGCACACCGCGCTTGATCACTATCTGAAGATGCGCCGCGGATTCGGATTCAAGCTCAAGTCCCAAGGGCGGTATTTGCTCCATTTTGTCGACTATATGGAGCAACAGAACGCTACGATCATCACCAGTTCGCTGGTCATCGACTGGGTTGCCAAAGACGCAGGACCGCCGACCTGGCCAACGCGCCTGGGTGCAGTTCGTAATTTTGCCCGGCACGTGTCGATCACCGAGCCCCGGACGCAGATCCCTCCCGCGGGATTGTTTCCGCTGCTGCGCCGCCCCGCACCTCACCTCTATTCCGAGACAGAGCTAGGCAGTTTGCTCGAAGCGATGCTGGCACTGCCCCCGGCCAAGGGACTGCGCCGCTGGACCTATTATTGCGTCATCGGCCTCATCACTGTGACCGGCCTCAGGTTCGGCGAAGCGCTGCGGCTAAAACGAGGCGATGTCGATCTCGACCAAGGCCTCCTGACGATTCGCGAGACCAAGTTCGGCAAGTCCCGCATCGTCCCTGTTCATCCGACAACGGTCGAAGTCCTGCAGGACTACGCGGCGCGACGCGATTGCCATCGCCAGAGATGCCGCAGCACTCATTTCTTCACCGGCGAGCACGGCGGCGGGCTCTATCAACAGAACCTCCATCTCGTATTCTGCAGGGTGTCGCGGCAGATCGGCCTCCGAAGTCTCGAGGCTGACAAGGGCCCTCGGATTCACGACCTGCGCCACAGTTTTGCGGTTGCGACGCTGTTGCGCTGGTACCGGACGGGCGCGGACGTCGAACAGCTTCTCCCGGCACTCTCCACCTTCCTGGGGCACACCCATACCCGCGACACCTACTGGTACCTCTCGGCATGCCCCGAACTCATGGAGCATGCTTCCCGCCGGCTCGAAGCCCGGTGGGAGACGCTGTCATGACAACGACCGCCATACTTGCGCCGCTGATCGAACGCTTTTTTACCCAGCGTCTGGTTCATCAACGCAATGTCAGCCCGCATACCCTCGCATCCTACCGAGACACGTTTCGACTGCTGTTCAGGTTCGCGCAGGCGACCTTGCACGTTGCGCCGTCCAGCCTTGAGCTCACCAATCTCGATGCGCCGTTCATTATCGCCTTTCTCGACGATCTCGAAGCCAACCATTCAGCCAGCATCACGACACGTAATCTGAGGCTTACCGCCGTTCGCACGTTCTTCAGATACATCGCCTTCGAAGAACCGGCGTACAGCGGGCAGATCCAGCGTATCCTCGCCATCCCAGGCAAGCTCCACGCAAAGCGTGAGGTCCATTTCCTGCTGCGCCCCGAGATCAATGCGATCCTGGCCGCACCTGACACGGCGTCCTGGCTCGGCCGCCGTGATCACATGTTGCTGCTTCTCGCCGTGCAGACAGGCTTGCGCGTTTCGGAGCTGACCAGTCTCGACCGGGACGCCGTCCGCCTGGGAACAGGGGCCCATGTTTTTTGTATCGGCAAAGGTCGCAAAGCGCGGAGCACGCCGCTCACCCGGCAGGCTTGCGCCGCTCTCCAGACGTGGCTGAAGGAGCCGGCACGATGCGGCAGCATCGCGCTGTTTCCCAACATCCACGGCGGGCGCCTCAGCCCCGATTCCATCCAGTTCCTGGTCGCCAAGCACGTGAAGGCCGCAAGCGAGCAATGCCCGTCACTGCGCCGCAAGCGGGTAACGCCGCATGTTCTGAGGCACACCGCCGCCATGGAACTGCTTCAGGCCGGCGTCGACATCACAGTGATCGCATTGTGGCTCGGGCACGAGTCGATCCAGTCCACACAGGGTTATCTGCATGCCCATATCGCGCTCAAGGTAGCGGCCCTCGCCAAGCTCAAGCCCATCGACCATCAAAGGCCCACGCGCTTCGAACCGAAGGATAAGCTGCTCGCGTTCCTCGATGCCCTGTAACGCAAGTTTAGGCGCTGGCCTTTTCTCGTAGGCCATCAAGCCACTCGCGCGACACCGCTTCGACGGTGTTGCGAAGGTTTCGGACCGCATCGGTGATGGCCTGGAGGTCATCGCCGCCAACCTCGTAGCTGGCCGAGTACCTGGCTTCCACGTACGCCCGCTTTGCTAGCTCGAACCGGCGCCGGTCCAGCTTGGTCGCGCGCGGCCAGCTGTCTACCAGCCGCGGTTCTTTATCCTCGGCCAGCGACCTCAGGAACTTCAGATTATGGGACCGTGGCACATGATGGCAGCGGAGAAGAAGATAGCATGTGTATGCCCGCTCCGCCGCCTGATGCAGCGTAAAGGCAGTATCCTTTCTCCACCCAAGATCATTCTCGCCCTGGGCCAGTTGGATTGACGCGGTGGTCAGCGCGCGATCGATCGAGGGGAGCCATTCAGCAAGATAATCAGACGCCATTTCGTAGGCATCGGCCGCCGTCAGCGGTCTCGGCGTCGCGAGCTCAGCGCCGGCAAGTTCGTAGAGCGCGATGCCATCGCGGGCGATATCGACCCAGAAGTATTCGCCGCGGGTCAGACCTTGGTTCACCTCTTCCAGCGTGTGGACAATGAGGTTGACCGGACGCGCGATCCCGGCATTGCGCTGGATCTTGTCCTCGGCGACGTACCAGTATTCGGCGACGTCGGTCAGATCCTTGTGGCTCACGATGATCAGGATATCGAAGTCGGAAGTGTACCCGGTTTCGGGCGCATCGACCCAGTCATCGCGGGCATGGCTGCCAAAAAGCAAAATCTTCTGGATCTTGCCGTTCTTCTTCCATGGCTGCGTGGCGCGCGCGGTCGCGACAGCAAATTCGTCCATCAAGATCTGCCGCACACGCGCCAGTTCTTCTTGCTGAATCAATGGAAGGTGATCGACGTCGCTCCGCATCGCCAGATTCTCACTGTCTCAGAACCCCGTGGCAAGTGCTGATTGACTGCATCTCAACGCATCTCACGACACTTCGAGCGCAACAGCCTAAAACTATGCCGAATGGATTACCGCTAAAGCCCTGGCACACCCCGGAATTTTACGCCCGTTCGGCATAGTGTGGCGCTCGGCATAACGCCCCCGCTCGCATAATCTCAAGTTCTTGCGTTCGCTGTCCGAGGACAAGGAACCGCGTCTGATCGGCAGCTGGCCGCGCGCGACCAAAGTGGATCGG
>JAYVVA010000305.1:0-1737 GCA_043787435.1 Sphingomonadales bacterium
AGCAAGATCGCGGCGTCTGGTCACCGACCGCACAGTGGACCAACTGGCTCTATTAGAGCCGATTACTGGATCAGCGCGTCAACGGCCGGCTTGGCGACCGGCAGGCATTGCGCCTTGTTGGCGCGCTCAAACTGCAGGCAGTTCCACACTGCCCGCTCGCCCTTGTGCTCATCACGCACATAGACAAACGTCAACGCTGTGCGCTGGGAATCCGAAAGCGGCAGCGCCTGGCCAATTTGCAGCGGATCCTGCCACCCCAATACGGTGCACCGTAGCTTGCCCTTGCAAATGGCGAGTGCTGCGATCGCGTAGCTGCCGGGGAACCCCTTGCCGTCCAGCTGCACAAAAAACATATTTTGGTCAGCATGCTGACTACGAACCAACGTGCTGCCAAGCGACCGCTTGGACACGCCCTCGAGCACGAGCGGTGGCTTGTCCGGAGCGACAGCTGCCGTCGCCGCGGCATCGGGCGCCGAAAGGTCAAGCGTCAGGGCGCCACGTTCGGCATGTGCCTGCGACAGACGCGACAACGCCGCGACGGTCGGCTCGACGGGCCCCGGCGTGCGGCGGAATGCCCGGCTGGTGCCCCAGTATCCAGGCCACAAATAAAAAATCTGGGTCTCGACCTTGGCCAGTTTGACCAGTTCGGAACTCCAATAAGGGACAACCCAATCGGTGTGATAATGGGTCGACCACCCAACGGGTGTGAATACCTTGCCCGCAAGCATCGTCTGCGCGCGCTCCTTGGCCCGTTGCCATGCCGCCAGAGCCGGTGTCCGCATCATTGCACCGTCGCATGCAAAGGTGAACTGGCACCCTGTCGTTCGATCCGAACCCTGGAACACGACACCGCAAATCGTTGCCGGAAATGCCGGGTGCCGGGCCCGGTTGAGCACGACCTGAATGACCGATTCCTGGCCGACCTGGTCGTCCCCGGCTTCATACCAGGCAGCAGCTGCGAGGCAGGCCACGGCCCGATCTCGCGACGACGCGTCACCGACAAAGGTAAACGGGCGCGCCGGCACTGTCGTCTTCATTTCGATTGGTCGTCTGGCGTTGATGTTGCGCGCCTGGTCGGGCGCGACTTGACGCAGAGCCACAGGTTCTACACGCGGTAGAGGAATCGTCGTGTCGGGGCGAACGGTCGCCTTGTGCGACGCAAGGTGCAAGCCGTTGCCGAAAAAGGCCCACGCCAGAGCCACGGCAGCGATGACAAAGATGCCGAGCGGCATCAGCCACGGCCGACGCGACCCGGTCGTCTCGGACAAAAGCAGCTCATCTTGCACGCAATAACACTCTAATCTTTTCGAACGGGCATGCCCTATAGGGCATCGCAGGTAAATTACTCGCCCGATCTTGCCGCCAGTTCACCGACGTGCGCGCCGACTTGGCGCTTACACTTTATAAAGCGCGTCGAGCCGTTCGCCGTAAATCTCGCGGATTTTATGCCGCCTGATCTTCATCGACGGAGTCAGCATCTCGTTATTGACGGTAAAGCCGTCGGCAGTGAGGCATACACGTCGTACCTTTTCTGTCACCGACAGCTCGGCGTTGACCCTGTCGACCGCCGCCATGATCGCACGATGGACGGCCGGATCGCCGCACATCGTCGCGCAATCGGGCTTCACATCGTTGGCGACCGACCAATCCATCAGCCACTCGGGATCGGGAACGATCAGGCCCACAAGGTGGGGGCGTTTGTCCCCCGCCACCATCGCTTGAAAGATCTCGGGCTGG
>JAYVVA010000306.1:0-3217 GCA_043787435.1 Sphingomonadales bacterium
GGCGATGACAGCTTTACGGTTACCGGCGTCTCGGCGCTGTCGCCGCGTCAGGACGTCGAGGTGGCGGTCACCCGTGCGGACGGTTCGACCTTCCGATTCACAGCGCTCTGCCGCATCGACACCGCCAACGAAGTCGAGTATTTCATGAACGGCGGTATTCTGCAGTACGTGCTAAGGAAACTCGCGGTTTGAAGCCACCGACATCGGTAGCCTCGCTCACCAAATTCGGACGGGTCAGGCTTTCGAAGTCGTATTTCATGCGCGACTTCCTTTTTTCGGAGATCGCGGCGATCCACGGCTTGCCGAACCTGCCCAGCGGCCCGGACCTGGCGATCATAGCGGGAACGCGGCTATGCGAGGATCTCCTTGAACCGTTACAGGAGGCGTTTGGGCGTATCGCGGTGCGCGGTTAGTACCGCTCAAGCGAAGTCAATGCGCTCGGCAACCGGTTGATGCGGGGTGGCAAGCCTGGGTACAATTGTTCAACCAACCAAAGCAGTTGGGCGGGATATATCTGGGACAAGCCGGATAATCGAGGGCTTTTGGGGGCGACGACCTGCGTCACGGTACCGGCCTTTATCTATCGTCATTCACACCTTGGCGACTGGACCAAGCTTGCGTGGTGGATCCATGATCACCTGCCCTATTCGAGTCTCTGTTTCTTCCCTGTCAATTTCGCATTCAACATACGGTGGCGCGAAATTCCGGTTCGGCGGATCGATAGCTATGTTGCGCCGCGGGGCTGTCTGACCAAGCCCTGTATGGCAAACCACCAGCGAACCCAAGAGTCCGAATGGCGCGGCATCACGCGCTGAGGTTCAGTCGGATTTTTGCAAGCTGTTCAGCGTGTTGCCCATCTCCCGCAGTTGCGCCTCATCCACCGGCGCGCCGCTGATGTCGGTGGCGGTCGCGTTATTGCCCGCAGCGGCAGGGGCTCCGCCGAACATGTCGATGACTTGCCAGCACACCACTACAACAAACGCCAGTGCCCACCAGCGGTTGCCCAGGATTCTTCGGGACGTGAACGGCCACATAACCCAGACTATGGCACACGAGCGTTAACAGTTTTGCATTGTTGGTGAGCGCAATAATCCGGCCCGGCATGCTTGATGGCCAACCAAACACGCAGCCGAACCTCGCACGATTCAACCTGGCGAAGCGAGAGTCGAGTTTCCAGGCGTGGCAATGGTGACGGAGACATTGATCCTGCCATCCCGACGAGCGCGGGCGCCATGCCCAAAGCCCGTCCGCAACGCCTCTTCAATACCCTCTTCAAATCGTGCGCCGAGCCGGGCTCGCAACACCGCCGATCTGCTGAGAACCAGGCCGCGTCGATTGGCGCTGGTTGGCTGTCGCGCCCGCGCAGCCATTCAGCTGGTCTCGTGACACCGACCTCCACGCAGGAAGGGGGGATATTCGGTGTCACGACCAGCTTGCAATCCGCAATCTACCGTGATTTTTTGCTCGCTTGCAGCGCCTGGACAGCGGTCAGCGTGCCAGTGATGTGGCCCTCAGGCTTCATTTCGGACAGGACAAAGGCAATCTTGCCGTTCTTGCCGATGACGAACGAGGTGCGGTTCGACCGGCCCATCAGCGGCAGTTTCACGTCGTAGTCGGCGATCATCTGAGCGCTTGCAACCGCAACCGGGAATTTACTGCGGCAAGCCTCTGTTGAGAAGCGCTGAAGCTTTCCGATCGGGTCGGCGGCAACCCCGATCAAGGTCGCACCTGCCTTGTGGAATGAGTCACTGGCGTCGGCAAACGCTTTGGTCTCAATGGTGCAGCCGGTGGTGAATGCCGCCGGGAAGAAGTAGAGTACAACCGGCCCCTTTTTCAGCGATTGCGCCAGCGAAAACTGGAACGTCTTGCCCGCCATCGCCCCCTGGGTCGAAAAATCTGGGGCGGTTGCGCCCACAGGCAGCGCCGCCAGCCCCGGCGCGCTGATGGCGAGCGTGGCAGTTGCGACAACGGCGAATCCAAATCGAGGCATGAGTGTTTCTCCTGAAGCTGGCTGAAGGCTTAGCGCGAACTCGAACCGTCACCAAGCCCCTCAACTAATCGTGGCGGGTGACGTTAAGTGGACATGTCTGGTGAACGTCCCAAAGCAACGCAATCCCAGTGCGGAACACAGCCCGTGGCCAAACTGTCTGGTGTGACGCGGCCTACTCCCGGCAATCCAACATCATGGTTGCCAAAATAATAACCCTCCTGATGCTGGTCGCTACCCCGCCCGCCAACGGCGGACCGGGCAGCCAAGTGGAGGCCCGGGCGACGGCAACAATCCAGCAAGGCATTGTCCTTCAAAACGGAACGACAACGGCGAGCAGCTCCGATGTCACTCCGCTTCCTCAAAGGCCGCGTTATTGTACCCTGGCGAGCAAAACCACGCCCCAGTGCCGTCTGATTGTCTACGATCTTCCCTGAAACAGTGGACTTAATGGTCCCGACCCCCCACATCGCATCGCATGCCGCCAATCGTTGAGGCGAGCGACGCCCATTCTGCCGGGTTTGCGACGCTCCGCCGTTTCCTTCCGTATCTTTGGCCTGCCGATAACCGCGCGTTGAGGCTGCGTGTCGTCGCGGCGCTGTTGCTTGTCGTCGTGTCTAAAAGCGTCACGCTATCGATGGGCCTGGTTTATAAAGCCGCCATCGACCGGATGACCCCGGCCCTAAAGCCCGAGGTTCAGGTCGCAATCGCGCTTGTCGTTGCCTATGCCGGAGCACGCTTTGCCGGGGTTTTGTTCGACAATTTGCGCAACGTAATTTTCGAACGGGTCGGGCAGGATGCGACGCGACACTTAGCCGAACATGTCTTTCAACGGCTACACAGCCTGTCGCTGCGTTTTCACCTCGACCGGCGCACCGGCGCGGTCGCCAAAGTTATCGAGCGCGGCACGAAAAGCATCGATACGATGCTCTATTTTCTGCTATTCAATATCGCGCCGACGGTGCTCGAACTCGCCGCTGTTTCGGTGTTTTTTTACTTTGCGTTTGGTTGGCAACTCGTCGTGGCCACCTGGATCATGGTTGTCGCCTATATCACTTTTACCCGGACCGTGACGGACTGGCGCGCCAAGTTGCGCGAACAGATGAACGACATGGACACCGGGGCTGCGGCAAAGGCCGTCGACTCTTTGCTGAATTATGAGACGGTCAAATACTTCAACGCCGAAGAGCGTGAAACGGCACGCTATGCGGGCGCCGCTCGCGCCTATGC
>JAYVVA010000307.1:0-3919 GCA_043787435.1 Sphingomonadales bacterium
CGCCCCCCCCGCCACAGGCGCGGCCGATGAACTTTGCCGACCTCGGCCTGTCCGACGAACTCCTGCGTGCCGTGAACGAGTCAGGCTATAGCGAGCCGACGGCGATTCAGGCGCAAGCCATTCCGAGCGTCCTTATGATGCGCGACCTCGTCGGCATTGCGCAGACCGGCACAGGAAAGACCGCGTCGTTCGTCCTGCCGATGATCGATATCCTGGCGGAGGGCCGCAGCCGCGCCCGCATGCCGCGCAGCCTGATCCTTGAGCCAACACGCGAGCTTGCCGCGCAAGTTGCCGAGAATTTCGAAAAGTACGGCAAATATCACAAACTCTCAATGGCGCTGCTCATCGGCGGCGTGCAAATGGGCGACCAGGTCAAAGCACTCGAAAAGGGCGTCGACGTGCTGATTGCCACGCCCGGCCGCCTGATGGACCTATTCGGGCGTGGCAAGATCATGCTCAACGATTGCACGTTGCTGGTGATCGACGAGGCTGACCGCATGCTCGACATGGGGTTCATTCCTGACATCGAGGAAATTTGTACGAAACTGCCCGCTAATCGGCAGACCTTACTGTTTTCGGCAACGATGCCTGCGCCGATCAAAAAACTGGCTGACAAATTCCTGTCGAACCCAAAACAGATCGAAGTCGCTCGTCCGGCCAGCACAAACCTCCAGATCGAGGCGCGAATCGTCGAGTGCACGGCCAGGAACAAGAAGGAAGTTCTGATCGACCTGTTGCGCGCCGACGATATGCGCACGGCGATCGTCTTTTCGAACCGCAAGACGACGGTCCGTGACCTGTCTCAGAGCCTTTCGCGCGTCGGCTTCAAAGCCGGCCAGATCCAGGGCGACATGGATCAAAGCGAGCGCATTCGCGAACTCGACCGGTTCAAGAACGGCGACATTACAGTCCTTGTCGCGTCCGACGTCGCTGCCCGCGGTCTCGACGTCAAGGGCGTCAGCCACGTCTTCAACTATGACGTGCCCTGGCATCCGGATGATTACGTCCATCGCATCGGCCGCACTGGCCGCGCCGGCGCAACCGGCAAAGCGTTCACGCTGGCCACGGCCGACGACGCAGAAGCTGTTGCCAATATCGAAAAGCTGACCGGCACAAAGATCGAACGCGTCGGCGGTGGTCGAAACGCCGCGTCCCGCTCAGATCCGGAGCCGGCAGACGAAAAACCAAAGCGGCTGCCGCGTGCCAAGGCAGAACCCAAAGTGCAGGCGGCGCCGAAATCACCGGGGGCGCCACGCGCCAAAGCTGAGTCCAAAGGCGCGTCTACTCCTCGCGCGGAACGGCCCGAACCCGCGCCGCCACCCGTCGCGCGCGTGCTGCAAGACGACGAGCCGGATGACGGGTGGAACGGCCCACTGCCCGGATTCTTGAGCGTCAAATTAGGCAGCTAGAGGTCGACGCAGCGTTGCTCACGTCATGAGCCTGAGCCGACCGAACCTGCTGTTTATGAAGCTCTGCCTGTCGTTGGGCTACGCGACTGCATCATTGCCACGAAGGGAAGGATAGCCCCCTCCCCGTCCTGCTCGTCAAAGACGCAACCGCTTCGCTCGACGAAAAGCGCTGTTGCGCGGGCAGACGCAGCCGCACAGCCCGCCCGTTCAGCAATCAATCTCTCCGGGTCGATTGCTTCGTCAAACTGAACGCCGATGCGTCCGTCTCGCGCCCAGACAATCTGCCCGACTAGGCAGCCCGATTGATGGATTGTGATCGTGACGCGCCCACCGAGTGTGGGTTCAGGCGGGACGACGGCCATCAATCCCCCCGCTGAGATGTTCACGACACGCACCAGAACCGGGGTCGGGAAATCAGCGACAACCACGTCGGCGCGCAACACGACGCTATACCGTTTTTCGGTCTCGGCGTAGCCCACAGCCTCGGGCAAATCGGGTGATCTTAGAAGCTTCATCATGGTCAACTCCTGCGTGCGACCACGTCGGCTGCGCGCAACAAGGTTATCGTCATGGAAAGCATAAGGTTTAGTTATAATCGACGCGCGAACAGAAGATTGTTGGTGAGGCGCAACGATTTTTGCCGACTGCTACGACCGCCAGCGCAGATTTTCTCGCGAGAGCTCGCGCACCGAGCATACTCCCATCAGTTTCATCGCGCGCTCGATTTCGGCCTGGAGCAGCCCTACCGACCGCGCGACGCCGGGATGCCCCGCAGCCGCCAGTGCATATAAGTAAAGGCGACCGCCCGAGCAGGCCTTGGCGCCAACGCTGAGCGCCTTCAACACGTGTGTTCCGCGCGTGACCCCGCCGTCGCAGATCACGTCGATCCGGTCACCCACGGCATCAACGATTTCGGCAAGCTGGTCGAAGGGCGCGCGGCTGCCGTCGAGCTGGCGACCGCCGTGATTCGAAACCATGATTGCCGTCGCGCCAATATCTACCGCGCGTCTCGCATCGGCGACCGACATCACGCCTTTGAGGCAAAATTGGCCGCCCCAGTCGACGCGGATCGCCTCGGCGACTTTCCAGTCCATCGATTGGTCGAGAGCCGTTGAGAAATAAGTGCCGATCGAAATGGGTTCGCTTGTCCCCTGAGCGATGTGATCTTTCAGATTTGAGAGCTCGAACCTTGTACGAAACAGATAGTCGAACGCCCAGCGCGGCCTCATCGCGATGCTTGCCAGACTGGCGGGTGTCAGGCGCAACGGAGAGGTGAACCCGGTGCGCAGATCGCGTTCGCGTCGCCCGCCGACAATGGTATCGACGGTCAACGTCAACGCATCGAACTTGGCGGCCTTGCACCGGGCGACCAGCGACGCGTTCAGCCCCTTGTCCTTGTGGACATAGAGCTGAAACATCTTGGGTCCCTTGAACGTCGCGCCAACTTCCTCGATGCTGATTGTGCCGAGCGAGGAAATCCCAAACCAGGTGTTGTGCGCTTGCGCGACAGCGCCAACCGCCGCCTCACCATGCCGATGGAACATGCACTGAAGCGCTGTCGGCGACAGGAACAGAGGCATGTCGATCTGTCGCCCCATGACTGTCGTTTTCATGTCAATGGTTTCCACGCCGACCAAAACGTTGGGGACCAGATCGCAACTCTCATAAGCATCGGTATTGCGCCGCCGGGTCACCTCGTCGTCGGCCGCACCGTCGATATAATGGAACACCGGGCCCGGCAGCCGCTTGCGGGCGAGCGTCCGGAAATCGTCCACATTGTGGCAATCGTTCAGGCGCATCGGAAGCTCCCATCAGAATTAAGTCGAACACGTGCTATCCAACGCGATCCGCGGCAAAAGCACAAATGAACCGTCTCCCTTTTTGCTGCCAACCCGCTATCGAACTGGCGTGCCATTTTTCCCGACGCTCTGGCGCGCCGAGGCGCGCGCGCTGTTCGCGCTCGCGGTGCCGCTTGTTCTGGGGAATCTGGCCCAGTCGATGATTTATGCCACCGACCTCGTTTTCCTGGGGCGGTTAAGTGCCGATGCGCTCGCGGCCGGCTCCCTCGCCGTCAATATCTATGGCCCGTTCATGATGTTTGGTGTCGGCCTTCTGTCGTCGCTCGCACCGATGATCGCGAGCGAGCGCGGGCGTCGCAAACATTCGGTGCGCGACGTGCGCCGCTCGGTGCGCCAGGGACTGTGGGTCGCCACCAGCATCACGATCCCAAGCTGGCTGATCCTGTGGCATGGCGAGGCCATCTTGCTCGCGTTGGGCCAAGACCCCGCACTGGCGGCGATGAGCGGCGTTTTCCTGAAAATCGTGATGTGGAGCCTGCCTGCGTATTTCGTGCATCTCGTGCTGCGCTTCTACATCTCGGCCATGGAACGTGCTTATGCCGTGTTTGCGGTCCTGTTTGCGACCGTCGTCGTCAACGGTCTGGTCAGCTGGACATTGATGTTTGGGCATCTGGGATTGCCTGCTCTGGGATTTATCGGGGCACCGATCGG
>JAYVVA010000308.1:0-6231 GCA_043787435.1 Sphingomonadales bacterium
CCCATCGGCGGCGCGGACATGCCCGTCGTCGTGTCGATGCTGAACAGCTATTCGGGCTGGGCGGCGGCCGCGATGGGGTTTACGCTCCACAATACGGCGATGATTATCACGGGCGCGCTGGTTGGCAGCTCGGGTGCGATCCTGAGTTACATCATGTGCAAGGCGATGAACCGCAGCTTCATTAGCGTCATTGCCGGCGGCTTTGGCGCAGTCGCGTCGAGTGGCGCCGAAGCCAAGACGGACCGTCCCTGGAAGCGCGGATCGGCCGAGGACGCAGCCTATATGATGAAACAGGCCGACAGCGTGATCATCGTGCCGGGATACGGCATGGCAGTCGCTCAGGCCCAGCACGCACTGCGCGAAATGGCCGATGTACTCAAGAAGGAGGGAGTGAAGGTCAAATACGCCATTCACCCCGTTGCGGGTCGCATGCCCGGCCACATGAACGTTTTGCTCGCCGAGGCCAATGTACCCTATGACGAAGTGTTCGAGTTGGAGGACATTAATTCCGAGTTCGCGCAGACAGACGTGGCGTTCATCATCGGGGCGAACGACGTTGTGAACCCAGCAGCCAAGACCGACAAATCGTCGCCGATTTATGGTATGCCAGTGTTCGACGTGGACAAAGCAAAGACCGTGCTTTTCATCAAGCGCAGCATGGGCGGCGTTGGCTATGCAGGCGTCGACAACGACGTGTTCTACATGGACCAGACAATGATGCTGCTGGCCGATGCGAAGAAGATGGTTGAGGACATCGTCAAGGCTCTTGCTCACTGAGCGATCTGAACGCGACCTGGTGGGCGCGCCCTAATCGAGGAACGCCGACCAGAAAGAGCAACGCTAACCGTCCGCTACGACTAGCCGCCGTTCTGCCCTCAATTCAGGGATCATCCGCGCCGAACTTGCGACGCACACGCGTGCGGGGGTCGTCGCGACACCGGCGCCGCGCGTTGCCTGATCCTGGCTGAGGGGCGTATTCACGGCACCCCGGTGGCGATCCCAGCGGGTCAGTTCGGGCTTGGACTCGGCGCGGGCGAGCATGCGCCTGACGAGTATTGCGTCATCGAGTCGAGCAACCCCAAGGTCGCAAGCCTGCCGCAGGCGACGATGGGATTTGCCGACTTCCTCTATCGGGTGGCAGCGATCAGCGAGATCCCGAACTAGAATCTCTTGCGGAAATTGATCTCGATGATCCGGCCGCGGGCATCGAGGTAGCCGGGTTGATAGCTCAAAGGAACCAGGCCGCTACCGTCGTGAACTTCGCGGATCGTGTCGAAAAGGTTCATGACGCTCAGCCGGACACGCGACCCTTTGAGGAAGGGTACGGCACTGATCAGCTTTTTATTGCTGTCGAAATTCATGAAGGCACTCAGGTTCAGCGTCGCCAGGTCGCCAAAATCAAGCGTCGAAGCGGCCGTAGATCCCGTCACTACCGAGCCGCTCTGGAAGCTGCCGGTCATCCGAACACCCATCCCCTTGTTGAACCAGCCCGTGTCGAGATCGAAGCTGTGGCGTGGGCTTCCGCCCGAAGTGCCGGTGGCGTCACCACCAAGCAGGTTGAGGACTGGCAGGCCGGAGCGGATCTGCACCTGATCCTTGAACCGAATGCTGTCATAGAGCGCAACCGTCCACCGACCGCCTTGAGTGCCGCCATTGCCAAAGCCGCGCCCAAAGCTGCTTCCGCCGGGACGCGGGCCGCCGCCACCACCGCCGCCAGGCGGCGGGCCGCCCAAGAACCCGGAACCCCGTCCTCCGGCGGGTTGACCGAATTCCTTTTGGAAAGTGAATCCCACGCGCACGACGTCACTTGCGGTTGCCGCGAAATTGACGCTGCGGCCGTCGATCGAAACGAGCCGCCCGCTCGCGTCGCGGGTGGCGCGGCCGGGAAACGCGGCCTCGATGTCAGGCGTCAGCGTTGGGAAAGCGGCAACCGGGTTGGTGCTGCGATTTCGGAAGAAATCGGCCCCGACGGTAAGCCCTTTCAGCTTTGGGGGCTGGTAATTCAGCGAGACTTTGGCGTCACGCTGAACTTCGGTTAGCAGTGCTGGATTGCCACCAGAAATGCGGTTGACCAACACGGTCTCCCCTCGCGTGAAATCATATGTCGGAATGCCAGGTGTCACGATCGTGGGATTGCCGAGCGCCCCAATGTCGGGTTCGTTCTGGCTGCCGATGGCGCTGGCAAGCAGCGTAACACCGTCGAGCGGCTGCCAGTTGAGGCCATAGCCAAAGCTTATCAAGTTGCCGAAATCGGAAAGGTGGCGATAGCCCAGATTGCCGTTGATCGATAACTTGCCGAGTGCGGCCGCGACGCCGCGGTCGGCACTCGCGAGTGGAATGTCGATATTGACCCGCCCGTTGGCTTCGTCGCGGGCAAGATGCGTCTCGATCGGGTTGGCGTTCCGCACGGTCTGGCTGCTCAGGCGGGTCGTTGCAAAGCCGGCGCGGATGGTTGTGCGGATCGCGCCAGCGGGAAGCTCGATAAGCGGACCCGACAGCGTATAAATGCCGTTCGATGTGTCGGTTTGGGTACGTGCTGTATCACGCGCCAGGAACGGCATGCTTGCCGGGAAAGCCGCCAGATAGGGGTTTGCCGTGCTGCCCGGCGCCGAGATCGCGCTCTGCAGAGCTGCTGCGTCGATGCCCCGGTCAGTCAGCGTCGAAGAAATCGAGCGGTCATAATTACCGGTCAGCGTCCAAAACCATTTTTGTATATTGCCGTTGACGGTTAGCCCGGCGTGCAGCGCATCGGTCTGTGCGGCGCGGGCCAGAGCAGGGCTGAATCCGCGCGTCAGCAGAACGGGCGCCCCAGGAGGCGAAAAGCTTTGGCCCGCAGGGATGGTAAACGTTCCGACAGGAACACCGAGCAGGGCGTCACTCGTATCGCGTTGCCAGCTGAGGTTAACCGTCGTCGATATTGTGTCGGTCAGTTTGCGGTTGAGGACGCTGTTGAGTTTGAGCGTGTCGGACGCTGGCAGGAGCGTGCGATAGAGCCCGGTATCGTCAAACGGAAATACCGTCGCGCGCTGGATGATATTGCGGTCGCTTTCGAGCACCCGCGTATTTCTATTATATTGCGCGCCGATCGTCAGCCGACCCGACTTACCGATATTTACAAGCGTCCCCTCTGCCTCACTTTCGCGGCGAGCGCCCTTTGTCGAGCCCCGGTATTCACCGTTGGTCGTGATGGCACGAAAATCGTCCTTCAAGATGAAGTTCACGACACGCTGGTCAGCGGAATAGCCGTATTGAAGCGCAACTTCTTCGGGCAGGATCTGTACGCGTTTGATGGCCTCGGGTGGCAAGTCGCGGAGTTCGCCGAATCCAGAAATCCGCAAGCCGTTGAGCAGGACAACGGGACCGCCGCTGCCGCGGCCTCGGCCGGGTCCGGTCTGCGGTGCAAGCGCGCCAAGCAATTCGGTAATCGACGTCGCACCGTAGCTTTCAACGGCTTGCTCGCTCAGCTCGACGACAGGAGGGACGTCGCTGATCACGCTACCGGCGAGACGCGGTGCGGTGACAACGATCTCGTCGTTTGCTGGAGTCGGATCAGGCGAAGAGGTCGTGTTTGAATTTGCTGGAGCATCTGGAGCGAGTGCCGAAGCCGGTGACGCTGAAATCGCAGCAGCGACAATCACAGGGATCAAAATACGCATGGACGCCCGCGTAGCTTTGTTTGATGAACCGAGCATTGCCAAGTTTGAATTCATAAAAATACAATGCGGTATTCGATCGTGAGGTACGCCAAAGACAAAGCAATATCGTGGTCAGGCGAGGCGCCGCAGCAAGCCGCAGCCGTTCTCACTTCCCGCTTTGTACACGCCCGCCGAAGCCGACTGTAATGAGCACGCAGTCACCAGCAGCGTTCCCGACGCTGGCTACAATCGTCAAATTTGCATTGGCCGTGCAGCGCGTTTGGGAACCATACCCGACGTCGCTCCCCGACAACCGTGTTTTACCGTGAAGCTTTCCCGATCGTCACTCAGGCAGGAAATCGGGTACGGAAAGATACCGTTCGCCGGTATCATAGTTGAAGCCGAGGATACGCGACCCTGACGGGAGGTCGGGTATTTTCTGCGCAATGGCGGCAAGCGTTGCGCCAGACGAAATGCCAACGAGCATTCCTTCTTCCGCTGCGGCGCGCCTTGCCATGACTTTGGCATCGGCAGTGTCGACCTTGATAACCCCGTCGAGCAACTGGGTGTGGAGATTGGCCGGCACAAAACCTGCGCCTATCCCCTGGATCGGATGCGGCCCGGGCTGCCCGCCCGAAATAACGGGCGAGAGTGTCGGTTCGACGGCAAACACCTTGAGCTTTGGCCAGGCTTTCTTGAGCGCTTCGGCGCAGCCCGTGATGTGGCCGCCGGTGCCCACGCCTGTGATCAGGGCATCGATTGGCGCGTCGGCAAAGTCAGCCAATATTTCCTGTGCCGTGGTGCGGACATGAGCCGCGATATTGGCGGGATTTTCGAATTGCTGGGGCATCCATGCGCCGGGCGTCGTGTCGACAATCTCGATGGCACGCTCGATCGCGCCCTTCATGCCCTTTTCACGCGGCGTAAGGTCGAACGTCGCACCATAAGCGAGCATCAGGCGCCGACGCTCGATACTCATGCTTTCCGGCATGACGAGGACAAGCTTGTATCCCTTGACCGCAGCCACCATCGCCAGGCCAATGCCGGTGTTTCCTGATGTCGGCTCGACGATTGAGCCGCCCGGTTTCAAAGCGCCGGACTTTTCGGCATCTTCGATCATTGCCAGCGCAATGCGGTCCTTGATCGACCCTCCCGGGTTCGAACGCTCGGACTTGATCCAGACTTCGGCGGCGGGGAAAAGGCGGCTCACCCGAATGTGGGGCGTATTGCCAATCGTTTCGAGGATATTGTTGGCATTCATGCGGGCTTCTCCTGCATCACGGTGTTGTTCAAGGCAGTCTCAGGCGGCTGGAATGTACGTGCCCGCCGGAGTTCTGGAAAGATATAGGCCCAGCCAAGGGCGACGGCTATGGCCCCAGCGCCGCCGATGACAACCGCGCCGACGGGGCCAAGCACGGCGGCCACCAGCCCTGATTGAACTTCACCGAGCTCATTCGAAGCCGAGATAGCGAGCCCCGAAACAGCAGAAACGCGGCCGCGCATTGAGTCGGGCGTGTGAAGCTGGACGAGCGATGAGCGGACATAGACTGACAACATGTCAACGGCGCCCAGAAGGCTCAAGGCAGCAAGCGAGAGCCACATCTGCCGTGAGAGACCAAAGACGATTGTCATGACGCCAAATACTGCGACCGCACAAAGCATCTTGAGCCCAACGTCGCTCTTGAGCGGTTTCCAGGAGAACCAGAGCGCAGTCAGCGCCGCGCCAACCGCCGGTGCGGCACGCAGCAGGCCCAGTCCCGGCGTGCCGACGTGGAGGATGTCGCGGGCGTAGACAGGCAACATGGCGGTCGCGCCCCCCAAGAGTACGGCAAACATGTCGAGCGTGACTGCGCCGAGCAGAAAGTGATGATTGCGAACATAAGCAAGGCCGTCAGCCATTTGACGAAGGGGACTAGTCTTGTTCTCGAACGGCGGAGGTACAATTCGACGGATCGGCGTCATCGCGAGGATCGCGATCAGCATCAGCGCAGCGGCGGTCCAATACGGCAGCGCAGGGTTGGCTGCATAGAGAAAGCCGCCAATTGCCGGTCCGATGACAGATCCGGTCTGCCAAGCAATCGAGCTCATCGCGATCGCCTTGGGTAACAGCGATGCGGGTACGATATTGGGCGCGATTGCCGACAAGGCGGGGCCGCTGAACACGCGCGCGACGCCGTGCATTGCTGCGAGTGCGAACAGTATCGGCAGTGTGAGCAAGTGGTGAGCGGTGACATAGCCGAGACCGAGCGCAATGCTCATGTCGATGGCATTGGCGAGCCGTGCGACCGTCCGCCGCTCGAAACGGTCCGCGACCCAGCCTGCAACGGGCGTCAGGACTGCAAGCGGAATAAACTGAAAAAGCCCGACCAGACCAATCTGGAACGAGGCTTGCGGAATCGACATACCGTACTTGCCGCGAGCGGTGTCGTAGACCTGATAACCAATGATAACGATCATCCCGATCGTCGAAAGTACTGCCGCGAATCGCGCGATCCAGAACAGTCGGTAATCGGGAATAGCGAGCGGGGAGGTGGGAGTGGCGCCAGTCACTCCCACCCTTTGGCCTCTCAGGCCGCGTGCGGCAACACCGACGATC
>JAYVVA010000309.1:0-4933 GCA_043787435.1 Sphingomonadales bacterium
ATCCTCATATTCCAGTTGCGTTTCTCGCCACCCGGCGACCCATTCGATTGTCTGCGCTAGACGGATCAGAACAGTCGCGTCGCTCCCGGCATCGCCGACCCATTCGCAGTATTCGCGGCGCTGCGAGGCGGTAAAACGGTCCCAATGGAGTTTCGCTTCCGGATTTGCGTCGAGCGCAGCCTGAAGTCGAGGGGGCGTTGGCAGTTCGATACGTCTGTGTCGTTCGCTCCTGAGATGCGCAACGACGCCCCGGTCAATCAGGTTACAGGCGTTGCGGACCATGGCGGTCAGCTCTTCGTCGGGTGCGAAATCCGCGAGCGTGGTCAGTTTGCCGAACGAGCCCCTCGCGTCGTTTTCGAGATCAGTCGCGCCGGTAACGATCTCGCCGTGCCAGAAGCCGAGCGTGACGTGAGCCTTCAACGCTACCATGCCGAAGACAATCTTGCGCGCTCATAAAAACGACCCCGAACGCCATTTGACCGCTTCCTCGATACCTAGCTGGGTCACGTGCACATTTTGCGTATGTGAGCGAGGATCGGCTGCGCGAAAGAGGCAGAACTGCCAATACAGGCATCGACTTTCGGCGCGTGTCCTTGCTTCATCTCGAGGTCGATTATTTAGCGAGTGCGGGACATCTCCCCGTGCCAGGTCCAGTGACGACCCGCCCCGGCTTCGCACCAGTATGCTCGCCGTCCTTCAACACCTGCACGCCGTTGACGAACACATCGCGCATGCCGACTGCATATTCCTGGGGGCGGGGAAAAGTCGCGGTATCGGCGATTGTTGCGGGATCGAAGATTGCAAGGTCGGCATAGTTGCCGGCTTTGAGAGTTCCGCGCCCGACAATGCCCAGATTGCTTGCTGGCAAGCCGCTCAGACGCCGTACCGCATCGGTCAATGTCGTCGTCTTTTCGTCACGAACATATTTGCCCAGAAAGCGCGCGACATTGCCGTAGGCGCGTGGATGAGCACTCGCCTTTAAGAAAACGCCCTCGGGGGCTTGGCTCGCCGCATCGGAACCAAAACTCATCCACGGCAGCGCCGTCTGTTTGGCTACATTGGCCTCGTCCATCAGAAAATAGGCAGCGCCAACGCGCGTGCCGTCCTCGATGACCAAGTCAATCGCCGTTTCCTCCGCGCTCTTGCCGCGCATCGACGCAACTTCGGCGAGGGTCTTGCCCGACAACGGTTTGAGCGCCGGGTTTTTGAAGGCGAGGAGGATCACCTTTTCGGCGCCGCCCGTACCGCGCAGCAGATTTTCCCAGCCGACGGGCGGTGCCTGCATTTCGGCCACTACCCGGGCCCGGATTGCAGGATCCTTCAGCCGCGCAACCCAAGCCTCGACGCCGCCGGCCTGCACCCACAAAGGCATCGAGGCGTCGAGCCCTGTCGCGCCGGCCGTGTAATTGTACATGTCCGCAGTGATGCGAAGGCCGCTTGTTCTTGCCGCTTCGATCTTGGCAATCAGAGCAGGATATTTGCTCCAGTTTGGTTGTCCGGACTGCTTCATATGGTAGATTTCGGCACGCCCGCCCGACTGGCGGGCGATTTCGATCAACTCGTCGGTCGCCTCGAGCAGGCGGTCGCCCTCGCTGCGCATATGGCTGATGTACATGCCACCACAATTTCCCGCCGCCTGCATGAGCGCAATTAGCTCTGGAGTCTGGGCGAAATTGGCTGGTGCATAGATGAGGCTGCTGCCCACACCCATTGCGCCATCGTTCATCGCCTGACGTACCAACCCCTGCATTCTCGCCAATTGTACTGGGGTCGGATCGACGTCGCCCTCACCGAGTTCATGCACGCGCACGGTCGTCGCCCCCACAAAGCTCGCGATGTTGGGCGTGATACCGCGAGCAACGAGCCAGTCCTGATATTGGCGCAACGTTGTCCAGCCGATCGCAAATTTGATGTCCCCCTGCCGTCGCTGCTCGTTGGCCTTCATGGTGGGGTTGAGCGGCCCCATCGAATCGCCTTCGCCCATCACCTCGAGCGTCACGCCCTGTTTGATGTCGCTCATGCTGCGTCCGTCGGCGACCAGCGATTCGGTCGCCCAGCTCAGCATGTTGATAAAACCGGGCGCGACCGCGAGGCCCTTTGCCTCGACGATGCGGCTGGCGGTTCCGTGCACCTTGCCGATTGCAGCGATCCGGTCGCCCTTCAAAGCAACATCGCCGCGATACGGCGTGCCGCCGCTCCCGTCGTAGATCATTCCACCGCGGATAATCGTGTCATAGGCAGGCGCCGCCTGCGCGCCTGTCGAGACCGACAGCACCGCGCACAGCAATTTGTACCGAATCATCATTTCCCCATCCTCATTTCTTCCGAGCGAGTTGCTCCTCGACGATTGTGAAGGCAGACCTCCCCTTGGCAGCATCGTCCGCAATACCCGTCGCAAAGAAAGCAACACCGGTCCCCCGTTTGGGGTCGATCCACAACCCTGACCGCAAACCATAAGCCGCGCCCGCGTGACCGAAGCGCCGCACGCCATCGCCGAACAAGTCGTCATGACAATCCGGCCGAGCGCGCGTTGCAAGCGTCTGCACGGCAAGGCCGTAGCTGCAATAGAATCCGCCCTCGGTATTCCCGTTGCTGCCGTCAAACATCCACTGAGGCCGGGCAAGCGCCGCAAGTGAAGCGGGTTTGAGGAAACGTCCGCCCCGTTTCAGCATCATCTGCCCGATCCGCGCCAGATCCCGCGCCGACATTCTAGCACCGCCCTGGGGACTGAACAGCGCGCCATTCGTGCCCGGCCTGTATCCGGCTAGGTCGCACGGCGGATCAGGGGCGACGGGGCAGGTAGGGCGTTTTCCGGCGAGATCGTCGCGGCGGACCCTCCCATCGGTTGCATACAATACGACCGCGCGCGAGACCTTGGCATCGCTGCATGTCGTCCAGTTGAAGCATGCATCGAGCTTGAGTGGCGAAAACACGATCCGCGCCATCAGCACATCAAACCGTGCGCCGCTTGACCTCTCCATCACGCTTGCGACAACAGGGAAGTTGAGGTTGGTGTATCGAAACCACGCCCCCGGCCGGTGTCGATCGTCCCAGGCGCGCGGGTCAGCGAGGCGAGCGCGTATGGTTTGCCCAAGAGGGATCGCATAATCGGCATCGTCGCGCAGGCTGGCCGTGTGCGACAACAACATACGGAGCGTTATCGGCACGTTAGGGTAGCTCGGGTTGCGCAAGGTCCACCCAAGATATGCCGAAGCGTCCGCATCAAGGTCGAGCTTGCCGGCTTCCACCATCCGCATCACGCCGAGCGCCACGATAAATTTGGAAAGACTGGCAATCCGTACGGGATCATCCGCGGTGACGGGGCGCGCCGTCTCACGATCGGCAAACCCGGTCGCGTCGACGGTACCGATCCGCGCGGCGTCAAAGTCGACACGTACGGTTGCGACCGGCGCTGCGGCGACACTTGCCGTTGCAATGAGAAACGCTATCGCCGCCATATTGGCGAGAGTGACGAGGCGGGATGCGGCGCGCAATCAATTATGTGGGCCCGGGCCTCTTGTGGCGCATCGTTCTGCTGTGCGTCGGAGCAGTGATCATCCCCAAGTTTCTCGATCATGTCTATTATGAAGGGCTAAATAGTGCCCATTATGACGGCCGACGATTTCTCAATCCAGACTAAGACGATACGCTGCGACCGCCCGATGGGACCAGCCGCGGCACCTTTTTATTTCGATACATCACCGGCAGCGACGAGCGTCCGCGCTGGCCCGACAAGGTAAATTTGGTTGCCGGCAAGCCCGAAGCGCATGTTGAGGGCAGCCGGATGGTTGCCACCTGGGTCGGCCATGCGACTTGGCTGGTGCAGACCAACGGCCTGAATATTCTGACCGAGCCGATCTGGGCTTAAACCAGCGGCCCGTTTGGCATCGGCCCGCGCCGCGTGGCGGCGCCAGGGGTCCGCTTCGAGGAACTCCCGAGGATCGACCTCGTCGTTGTCAGCCACGACCATTACGACCTTATGGATCTCGCGACGCTGAAAAAAGCTGTGAGACCGCGACTAGCCAGTAATCGTGACCAGTCTGGGTAACGATTACTGGCTAGTCGCGGATGGGGGTGCAAGAGCCATCGGTGCGGATTGGGGTGCGCGTTTGCCCCTGAAGAACGGCACATCCGTCGTCGTCAGCCGTGGTCACCACTGGGGAAGTCGCTGGATCGCCGACCGCAACCGCGCGCTGTGGTCGGGCTTTACCGTCGTTTTGCCGTCGGGGGGCAACCTGTTCTTTGCCGGCGACACCGGGATGGGCGACGGGCATTGGCCCTACGAGGCGGCAAAGCTTGGCCCGATCCGTCTCGCGCTCATCCCCATCGGCGCATTCCGTTTCGTTCCCGGACAAATCGGTACCGGAAGTCATATCGGCCCGGTAGAGGCAGCCGAAGTGTTCGACAGGCTCGGGGCATCGACGGGGTATGGCATGCACTGGGGCACATTTCACTTAAGTTACGAAGCATGGGACACGCCGCCAAAACTGCTTCGCGAAGTGATGAAATGCCGCCGCCAGAGCGATTTGGGGACTATCGGGGCGGGCTGCCAGTCGAAATTGCGCCCTACCGCAAACATGCCCCGGTGGGCCCGATCGACGTCGCCAAATGCGTTGCGCGGCCTGACGTCAAGGCTCTGCGTTAAGGCAAAACGGGAGGCGCGGCGCGCCGCATCTCCCGTTCCATCTAGTGCACGGTCTTGCCGCTTTAAAAACGAATGCCAAGCCCAACCATCATTTGGTGGCGGTCCAGATTGATATCGACGTTCGCGGGTCCTGCATTGAGGTTGCGATAATTCGAGTAGCGATATTCGGCCTTCACGAAGCCTGAGGGGCCAAACAGGTTCATTTTCTGCTCGACGCCGGCGCCCACGCGATACCCATCGAGCGTGTTGCGCGAAACAACGGTAATGCCGGTCCCGTTGTCATAGGTG
>JAYVVA010000310.1:0-1538 GCA_043787435.1 Sphingomonadales bacterium
GGGGCGCGGACCGCGCCGGGATTCTCCTGCGTGAGTCGGTCGGGAAGGCTGTGGCGGAAACCTGGGCGGCGGCGACCGTCGATCACCGCCTGATCCGTATCCGAACCCGCGTCGGCACCCGAAGTGGGCAACTCCGGCGGCAATGCGTTTGGCGCCACGACTGCTGTGCCGTCCGCACGCGTCATCGGTGGGGGAGTCGGCTCGTCGGGGACCGTTGTGGGTAGCGACTGGCTCGCGAGAACACTGAGGACCGCGCTGAGATAGTCGAGGCTCACGGCTCAGTGCCCCTGGCAAACATTGTTCTCGCTCGTGTCGAGAAACGGCGCGAACGGGCAGGAAGTGTAACGGAGCCGGACACCCGGCGAATTCGGTAAAGCAACGACAATCTGGTCGGCGCGGATCGCTGCCGGCGCGTTGCCGATACCGGTCCCAGCGCGCGTCCCGCCGTTGAGCGCTCCTAGAAAGGCGATCATGTCATCCTGGTCAATCCCGTCGCCTGAAACGCCGAGGCCACCGACCAATAGGTTGCCGCGGTAAATGGGGACACCGCCGGGAAAGATCTGAATCCCGTTCTGGAGCTGGTTCTGGCCCGGCATTGCATCGGGGATGAACGTGCACCGTTGAGGCGTATCGGCCGGACCGCCGTTCACGAAGCTCAGATGTGCCCCAAGGTTAGTCAAAACCAGTGCCGACTGAAGCCCGGTCGAGAAAGGATTGAATTGTGCGATAGGCCGCGAAAATGGCCCGTTGGGGCGGCCAACCTCGCCGTCGGGAAAATAGGGCCGCGATAAGTTATCGATTGCACGGTCAGTAAAAGCGGTTTTCCCAGTCAATGCTGTCGGATCACCCAAAAAGATGCGCAGCTTTCCCACAAAAGCCTGCACGTCGGCTGAGGGGTCCGCGAGCAAGGACGCACCGGCAGTTGCACTCGAGAAGAACATCGCCGTGCGTGCCTTTTGCAGGCTGACGTCGGTACCAAAGATCGGCGCGTCAGGCGCGCGCACGATGCCCAGCACCGCGCCGTTCGTGTCAACCAGGCTGATCGATACCTGGGCCCTGCTATCAAGTGGCTGACGGATCTGAGCTCGGGCGCGGCTCATGATCGTGAATGCTTCTTCGAGGAGCGCCCGGGCTTCGATCGCCGTCATCGCGCCGCTGTCGGTCGCGCGGCGCACCGGAAAACGATTGACCCCGCCGCCGTCCGTGAGAACGAAGGCGTCGCGGCTGGCGAATTCGGCCATCGTGGCGGGCCGAATGCCCGATGCCTCTGTGCCGTAGACAGTGCCAGCGATAATGGTGCCCGCCGAATATCCGCGAACCGGTACGACACTTCCCGCAATGCTGGCAAATGCGGGTACGGTGGTCCGACGCAGTCCCGCGATTGTCGCATCGCTATAGCGCAACGACGTCCCATCGACGCTGATCCGTTCGGCGCGAATAGTGTCGGGTGCGTCGAACCCTATTGTCCCGGCCAGCGCAATGAACTCATCGTCGTCGGTGTCGACGTCGAGGATGTTCGGATCAAAGCCGTAGACGCC
>JAYVVA010000311.1:0-2085 GCA_043787435.1 Sphingomonadales bacterium
GCCTCGCCTAGAGACAATCGATCGGCAGGGTGGCCGAAGAACTTGCGGCTCGCGGCATCGACCCCGTATGCCCCGCCGCCAAAATAGACGCGGTTCAGATAGAGTTCGAGGATCTGGTCCTTGGAGAATTTGCGTTCGAGCGCCAGCGCAAGGATGATCTCGCGAATTTTGCGCGTCCAAGTCTTGTCGTTGGTCAGAAAAACGTTGCGCGCAAGCTGTTGGGTGATCGTCGATCCCCCCTGAGTAAACCGGCCTTTGGCCGCGCGGACGTAGAACGATCGAACGATGCCAACCGGGTCGACGCCTGGGTGACTGTGGAATCGACGATCCTCGATGGCAACCATCGCGATTTTCATCGTTGCGGGCAGCTGGCCGTAATCTAACCATTGGCCATAGCTCGGGCCCATCGACACGAGCACAGTGCCGTCGGCCGCATGGACCCGGATCATTTGGCCATTCGGGGAAGATTTGAGGTCCGAAAAGCTTGGCAGCGTCGAATAGGCAACAGAAACGGCAATGACGAGGGCAATCACCGAAAAGAGCGTCGCGACCAGCCCGATCCGCATGATGCGGCCTGCCCAGCCTTTCCACCGGCCGGCGCGAGGAGAAGGATCGGGAGAACGCGCGGCCATTAGTTCTGGCTGATTACGCGCTAACGCTGCGGGTCACAAGCGCCGCGTCCCGCACGTTGGTCATTGCCCTCGAGCACGGCGCTGTCCCGACAATCGCAAAAGTCTGATGGCAGGGGAGCCGCGGAAAGACGGGGCCGAAATGCCAGTCATACCTCGTCTTGTGTTCCTTGGCCGCTAGCCGGCTTCAAAGGGCGGAACACACCGAGCCCGAACCATAGCTCGCGCTGCGCCAGCCGACCGAAGAAGTCTGATTTCCCGGTCATGACAAGCCGGCGCCGTGCGCTTTTGGGGACAGACCTCTGGTCTATGCCGACGCGGTGATAGTAGCCGTCATCCGGTTCAGTCGCCGATTCGCGTCATCCGCGCGGCCAACCCCGCAAGCGCTGGAAAGGCATTCAAGATCGGTAAGGCAAGGCGCACAAGTTTGGGCCGTTCGGCCTGGCGCCACAAAAACCCCGCCACGGCAACCGGGCGACGCGTCCGCGCGGCGAATTCGCGCTGAAAGGCCGGGGCAGCCGCGCCCCCCCCGCTCAGGAATGTCGTTGCTGCCAATTTGCCGCTCGCAATGGCAATGCCCATACCCTCGCCAGCGAGCGACGGGATTACGGCGGCCTGGTCGCCCAGTCGAAAGATGCCGGGGACGGTTTCGATTGCGCGCCAGCCATAGGGCACGGCGCCAATCGCTTCAGTCGGCGTGCCCTCGGTAAGAAACGCCAGTCGCTCCCCGAGCAACGGATGCGCCAAGCCTAATTCTTGCAAGAGCATCGCCGGATTACCGCCGGCCACGGCTAGCCGCGATTTACGCAGCGCCATGCACAGGTTCGCACTCCCGTCTTCTTGCAGCAAGAGCCCAGCATAGCCGCCCGCAAACAGGTGCAGCTCAATGGTATGTTGGAGCATTTGCCGAAGTTTGGGATGCGACGCGATGCGGACGCGCAGGCCGAGCGGCGCATCGCCGTCGGGCTTCGGCCGGGCAAGTCCGCGTATTTCATGCTTGCCGACGGCGAGGAAAAGCGCGTCGGGGGTAAAGTTCTGACCGTCAGTGTGGAGCACGCCGTCGGCATGACGACGTACCGTCACGCCGCGTTCAAGCGCTGCCCCGGCGCTGAGCGCCACGCTCTGCATGGCTGTATCGAGATGATGCCGTGAGACGCCGACAGCAGGCGCCGGCAACTGCGCAGTTACAGTATGTTTGCCTGACATGACTCGCACCTGCGTGATCGAGTGCCCTTCAAGGCGCTCGACACCGAGCGACTCAAGTTGTCTCAGCGATTGCCAACTGAGGAACCCGCCGCACAGGGCGTCGCCTGTTTCGCGTGTTTTTTCGATGATAACCGGTTTTGTTCCTGACCGCGCGAGCGCAATCGCAGCGGCGCAGCCCGCTGGTCCTGCGCCGAGGATCAGCGGAATTTCGCGACGCATAGCCGGAACGGGAAAAAGCGGGTGACTCGGG
>JAYVVA010000312.1:0-3934 GCA_043787435.1 Sphingomonadales bacterium
TCGCTTTTCGGAAATAGGAACACCGGTAACCGTCCGCGTCGCATAATATCTTCAAGTAAAAGGGCGGTCTGGCTCTCGTGACGTTATGCAACAAAGCCAGTCAAAAGCACTAACCTGGTATGCGCCAGTCCGCTATCGCGTCCGCGCGAGGCTGTGATTTCGTTCTCACCAAGGCCACGCCCACGGTAGAGTCGGTCGAGCACCGCCAGCTCGAACGGGGCGGTACGGCGCGATGGCGGCGCATTAAAGGCTAACCCGCCCCTCCCGGTCACGCAAGTGTACCAGGCCGACACCACATTGCTGGACTATCTCGGGGACTTCGGGCCGCCCGCCCGTCGCGAGCCAACGTGGCAGCTCCAAGGTGGGATAGCCAGCGAACGGCCATTTCTCGCCCAGCGAGAAAATGCGCACGCGGTAATCGGCGCCGGGTTCGGTTGGCTTTCCCAGAAACGTGGTCTGGCTTAGGTTGGTCCACTTGGAAAACAGCACCATCTGCGTCGTTCAAGGCGTCCGGGTAGATTACGACGGCTGGATGCTTGTGGCGAGAACATGTCCACCCAGCGAAATGCCAACGCCCCTTTGGCGGGCAAATCGGCCACGCTCGCTAAAACCGCGGACGCCGCGTTCGCAGCCGCGAAAACGGCTAGCCCGCCAAGTGCGCCTCGGCGCGAAACGGTTGGCGGGGCCACGATGGCCGTATCAATCGGCGACGGGTTGCGGACGGCGTTTTCTACCGGCCAGCTCGTCGTCCATGTAGCCAAGCTCAAGCGGGGCAAAATACGCAAAAGCGGTCCAATCGCCATGCTGCTTGGCAAACTTGGGTAACGCCACGTCAACGAGGGCTTTACCCGACAGTCCGCCCGCGCGCTCACGGCTAACAAGAGTCCTTAGATCATCGAGATACCGCTGGAAGTCGATGACGTCTTTGATCGTCGCAACGTCGCCGTGACCGGGAATGAAGGTAGTTTCGGAAGCGGTTGGCCCATGTTGCAATTTGTTGACCGTGCTGGCCCAGCTGGAAATGTCGCCGTCGATGATATTGGGTGAGACGTGCTGCCACAGTATGTCGCCGCAGAACACGGTCTTCGCGTCCGGGACCGTGACGATCAGGTCGCCACCGGTGTGGCCAAGCACCGGCTGGATCAGGACCCTGCGCTTACCGAGCCAGACCGTCATGTTGTTGTCAATCGCCACGTCCGGCAGTACGAGCGTCTTGATCATGGCCGCGGTTCGGGGCGAAAGATGGTCCCCAAACAAATGGAGATTTTCAGTCCGCACCCAGCCGCGTACGTTTTGGTGCGCAATGATGATTGCGCCTGCGGCCTTCAGCAACGCGTCTCCTCCGACGTGATCCACGTGGTAATGCGTGTTGACGACGTAGCGGATCGGTTTGGGCGTCAGTTTATGAATGTCGGCGATCAGGGCTTTGGTTGCCTCGGGATCGAAAAAGCTGTCGACGACCAGCACGCCGTCGTCGCCGATCACGAATCCCGCATTCGAGCCGGACTGCCCCTGCGGACGGTCGATCGCGGCATACACACCCGGCGCGATCGCTTTTAGCGTGAACGGCGGAGGTGCTGGCGCAGCCGCGGCGAAGCTGGTTTGGATAGCGATAACAGCTGCGGCCGCCATGGCGAGCCCCGCAAGTCGGCCAATCAGAGTTCTTGTGGTCATGCGCTTAATCCTTATCAACGGAGTCCGCGCCCGGTTTCCATGAACGCGCCGATGTTGTCGTTGAGGAACTTGGCGTCGGCTGGATTGCTGGCCGCGCCCGCAGTATGGCCCCAAAGCGACGGAATTGGCAGCAACGTCACGTGCGGGATGAACCTCGCTTCGTATCGCGCATCGTCGACTGGGAAGTACAAGTCGGTCTCGGACGGCATGTACAACACCGGGACCATGATCGAAGCCAGTGCTTTCTTGATATCGGCACCGAACCCGGGCGTCATGCCAATGTCGTGCCCTTCCCACGTGCGCATCTGCAGGATCAGATCGTTGGCATCTGCGCCGGGGATAAAATCCTTGTACAGTCCGTCGAACACAGTGCGAAAGGTAGTGCCAGGAGGCGCGCCGGTGCGCCACAATTCCTCCCGCCACCATCCTTGCGAGAACAGCCAACCTGCCCAGATCGCGCCGAAGGCCTGCAGGCCCTTCTTTGGCTGCATCTTGTAATCGCCGCCCGCGAAAACCGGGTCAGTTTCGATCGCGATGATTTGGCTCTCCAGCCGGACAATGCCGTGTGGCCAAGTCTTGGCCGTAGCAGAGGTGACCACAATACGGTCCATAAAATCAGGATAGGTCACCGCCCACTGAAACGCTTGCTCGCCGCCCATCGAAAAGCCGATAACTGCCCGCAGATGCCGCACACCCAGCGCCTCACCCAGCAACCGATGCACCGCCGCCACATTGTCGCGGATGCTGGTTACCGGGAACCGCGGCCCGTCAAACGGCGCGAGCGTGTTGCTGGGTGAGGACGATTTACCGTTGCCGAATAATTCGGTCGCAACGAGGAAATACTTCCTCGGATCAAGTGCCTTGCCGGGGCCGATCAACCATTCGTAACCATGCGCATCGGCCATGTAGTGTGACGGTAGTAGGACAACGTTGTCGCGTGCCAAATTAAGCGTTCCATAGGTCGCATACATCACTTTAGCAGCGGGCAGGATCGTACCGCTTTCCAGTGTGAAGTTCTTGATCACGAACGTTCGCCGGTCTCCGTCCGCCGCCACCGCAGGGCCGGACACCCAGAGCAGCAATAACAGAAAGTACGGAAAACATCGTGGCATCGGTCTCTTCCTCGGGCAGTGCGGTGACCCGGCGTAAATGGTTCTGCAACGACGCGCGAGCCCAAATTAAACGAGCATTCCATTCTCCTTAGCCTGGAGAACGCAGCTAATTTGCGCTGCAACTTTTATCCTGGCTGACAATATTATGCACGGTGGCGCGACCGACCCGATTGTCCAGCGCTTCGGCATATGTGTAAAGCTCGCAGTGGACACGTGGGGTTCGCCCCTTGCCCCGGCCCGAGTTGCAGCGACGGCCGGAAAGGACCGGATCATGCCTTGCATGCTTAAGGATTGGCCGATCGGATGAGCCGCGGTCGGCCAGATGTTTCACAACTTTGGTCCCGTATGCACCGATCGAGCGATCGAGGGAGGCGACCCCACGCATTTTTATCACGGCAACATAACCCGGGTCCCCGCGCCCTCTTTCAGCCCTTGGCAACGCCGTCTCGCTGCGGCTGGCGTCATATCGCTCCATCTGTAGGGCATTGCTTCCAGCACGATGGATCGTCTTGGTAAGACGATACGGGGACCTGGTGTGAATACAAAGCTCGGCGACGCTGAGGGATCGGACCGTCCTGGAAAATTTAGATTGGCAAGGTCCTCGCATCCAAGCGCTCTTATGCATTGGTCGGCAAGCGATGGTGATGCACCTGTCCTGTGAAGCCCACGTGCGATAATGCGCCGATCAACAGTTTGCGATGGTGCCAGTTGAATGGCCGATCTTTAGGAATTACGAAGCTTGGCGAGCGTGGCTACCCCGACCAGATTGGCTGCTGTCGCCGACCTCCCCGCGCGACGGCGAACGATGGCGACACGAGGTGTCCAACTATATCGACAAGGACAGAATGACAGTGTCGATGGCGGAGCGCTTGCGTAATAGAAGGAACCTACGATGCGTGCTCTGCTACTTGCTGCTATGACCTTGGCCTCTCCGGGGGCCGCCAAAACCTATGAGGTGCAGGCTACACCCGAGACCGTCGCCTGGGGTCACTACGATGCCAGCGATAAGCCGGTACTCACGATCAAAACGGGTGACACGGTCGTCATGCATACGGTGTTGACCAACAGTCCGGCCGGTCTTTCCAAAGCCGGAGTTGCGGCAGACGCGATCGAGCCAGCGTTGCGCGCGATTTACGAAGGGGTGCCCG
>JAYVVA010000313.1:0-2376 GCA_043787435.1 Sphingomonadales bacterium
AGACTGTCGAGCTTGTTCGCCACGATGCTCGTTGCGCCATCGGCTTTTTCGAGGATTTTGCGAGCGCGCGTCCCTGGCTTGCCGCCGTTGACACCCCACGGATAGGTAAACCAGCGATCGTCGTGGATGCTGACAGTACCACCGGCAAGGAAACGGTAGCTCATCAATATGCCATTGCCGCCGCGAAAGCGTCCTGGCCCGCCTGAGTCCGCCAATGCTTCGTACCGCTCGATGCGCAGCGGGAAATAGCGTTCGAGAAACTCATTCGGTACGTTTGTGAACCCGGGCCACAAGCTGTGACCGTCGGGACCGTCACCGAATGGCTTACCCGGGATGCCGCCAAAGCCGATCTGGAACAACTGGAACCACTCGCCTTCCTTGTCGCGTCCCGAATACATCAGATGTGGCGACGAGCTGAATCCGGCGGCGCACAAGAATTCTGGCGTGCGCTGACCGAGCAATCCACCTAGAATGTCGAAAATGCGCCCCAGCGCATGCGTGCGGCCCGACAGTGCGGCCGGGTATTTCGGCTTTAATAGCGACCCTTGTGGGATGCGTACCTCGATCAGGTCGTAAAAGCCGTCGTTGAACATGATCTGCGGGTCGAAGACCATGATCATGTAAATACCGAAGAACATTTTGAACATGTTCTCATTTAGATAGAAATTGATCGACGCGTCTGACTGGGGGTCGGTACCTTCGAAATCGAGGATCACGCGGTCTCCCTCCCGCCGCATGGTGCACTTAATCTTGTAGGGACCGTAGCCAACGCCGTCATCGCAGACATAGTCCTCGAAACTGACAGCTTCCTCGCCTACAGATTGCGCGATGAGCGCTTTCATGGCGCGGTGGTTGCGGGCGAGTAGCGCCTGCGTCGCCGCAACATAAACGTCTTCGCCGAACCGTCCGCACATTTCGTCGACTCGCCGCGCGGCGACGCGACAGGCCGCAACCAGCGCGTTCAGGTCGGCCGCGCACCAGTCGGGCTTGCGGGTCTGGTGCATTATTAGCTTGATCACATCTTCGTTATAAACGTCGCGAGCATAGATTTTTACCGGCGGAATGCGCACGCCTTCCTCGAAGATCGAGCGTGCATCGATCGGCATCGACCCCGCCACTTTGCCGCCGATGTCCGACTGGTGGCCGAACATCGCGGTCCAGGCGACGAGGCGGCCCGACCGGAACACCGGCAGCAGTACCAGCCAGTCGTTCGAATGGCTGACCGCACCCTCGCAACTGTACGGGTCTGACAACAGGATCATGTCGCCCTCCTCGATCGTCCCGTCGAAGCCGCGCAGAAACCCATCGATAAAACTGCCGAACTGCCCGACGATCATCTTGCCCGCGGGGTCGGCGATCAGCGGGAAGGCGTCACCCTGTTCGCGGATACCCGGTGACATTGCGGTGCGCACCAGCGTCGCGTCCATCTCGATCCGCGCATTGCGCAGCGCATTCTCGATGATATCCAGCGTCACCGGATCGATCGCCGGCGCGGCGAAGGGCGTCGGGTTGGTCTGGATGATCGTCGCAGCCATGTCAGCGTTCCTCCGGCGTGATGAGAATGTTACCGTATTGGTCGACGACGGCGACATGGCCCGACAGCACCAAAGTCGTCGAATCCATTTCCGTAACGACTGCCGGTCCTCTGACGCGGTCGCCGCTACGTAATTTTCCACGGTCGTAAATCACCGCGCTCTGTTCGCGCCCATCCATCCAGACCTTATGGTCATAGAGCTTGGCCGCGGCAGTGTTGCCGATGCCTGACTCGATTCGTTCGGCGCTGACGTTCGCTGCCTTGCCGAGCGCCACGACGCGGATGTTAACCAGCTCCTGCGGTACCGTTAGGTTGAAGGTGAACAATCGTTTGTGCTCGGCATCAAAGCGTTCGACGAGACTGGCGATCGTCGATCCCGGGGGGTTGTACAGCGAGACTTCGAACGCTTGCCCGGCGTAGCGCATGTCCACTTCGACGCGCAGTTCCTGATCGGGCGGGGCCACCCCTTCAGCTGCGAGCGCGCCGACGACCTGCGCGATGACCTCGTCGACCACGCCGCTGACTTCGGCATCGTCGGTGTGCGTTACCAGCCGGTTGAAGCTGCGCTGAGCATCGACGCGCAGCCGTGTGGTCGCGTCGCCATAAGCGCACAGCACGCCCGGCGACGGCGGGATCACAACCGGCCAGCTGCCCATAAGCACGCCCATCGCATTGCCGTGCAGCGGCCCTGCACCGCCAAAGGCCATCAGCGCGAAGTCGCGCGGGTCATAGCCCTGCTGCACCGAAACCAGTCGCAGCGCTCCGTACATCGTTTCGTTGACTATGCTGACAATTCCGGCTGCCGCCTCCATCAAAGTAATGCCAAGCGCGTCGGCAATCGT
>JAYVVA010000314.1:0-5011 GCA_043787435.1 Sphingomonadales bacterium
TCGCCTTGCTGCTTCACCGGCAGATGATCGACGTCTTTTCGCACCAGTCGATTCTCGCCGTCTCGGGACAGGCTGGCAAGCCTTCATTGCAGGGACAGCCCGACAACCGTAGCACCGCGCCATACTGGTCAACGTTGATCTCTGACAAACCGCGACAGCGCACCGCCTCGCAGTTGCCCGCTGGGGTCGTTAACTGGGTATTGAAATAGGGACCAATAGTGCGAGGGCTCAGATCCTGTTCGGGACGCAGCTCGAGGCGTTCCATCTGCGCAAGGCCGCATCGGACTTCGCACCTGCAACCTGAGGTACACTTGTGGTAAAGAAGACTTCGCTTGAACATGTGCGCGCGGCCAGCGCAAGTACCGGGGATTGCGCAATCATGTGCTTGAAATCGTAAAATCGCACCAGTCGAGGCAGCATTAGGCATGACACGGACCCTCACCCATCTCGAGCGGCTCGAAGGCGAAAGCATCCATATTATGCGCGAGGTGGTAGCCGAGGCTGAGAAGCCCGTGATGCTGTATTCGGTGGGCAAGGACTCTGCGGTCATGCTGCACCTCGCACGCAAGGCGTTCTATCCGTCGCCGCCGCCATTCCCGCTGCTTCACGTCGATACGACGTGGAAGTTCAAGGCGATGTACGCGTTACGGCAAAAGGCGGCGCGTGATGCCGGCATGGAATTGCTTGTGTACCAAAACCCCGAAGCCATCAAACGCGGCATCAACCCGTTCGACCACGGCCCGCTGCATACCGACATGTGGAAAACCGAAGGGCTGAAGCAGGCGCTCGATAAATACGGCTTTGACGTCGCCTTCGGCGGCGCACGCCGCGACGAAGAAAAATCGCGTGCCAAGGAGCGCATTTTTTCGTTCCGGACCGCCACACACGGCTGGGATCCCAAGAACCAGCGGCCCGAGATCTGGAACCTCTATAACGCGCGCAAGTCGAAAGGTGAGAGTATCCGGGTATTCCCGATCTCGAACTGGACCGAGCTCGACATCTGGCAATATATTCATCTCGAAAACATCGAAATCGTACCGCTCTATTTCAGCGCGCCGCGGCCCACGGTCGAACGCGACGGGATGCTGCTGATGGTCGATGACGAGCGCTTTCCGCTCAAGGCCGGCGAAGTCCCCGTCGATCGCTCGATCCGCTTCCGCACGCTCGGCTGTTACCCACTCACCGGCGCGGTCGAGAGCGAGGCAAAAACGCTCCCGCAGGTCATCCAGGAAATGCTGCTCACGACGACCAGTGAACGCCAGGGTCGCGCCATCGATCACGATCAGGCGGCAAGCATGGAAAAGAAGAAGCAGGAGGGGTATTTCTGATGACCGTCACGCTTGACGACAATGTCATCTACAAAACTGACGATTTGATCGCGTCCGACATCGACGCCTATCTGGACGTCCATCAGCACAAGAGCCTGCTCCGCTTCATCACCTGCGGTTCGGTCGATGACGGCAAATCGACGCTGATCGGTCGCCTGCTCTACGATTCAAAGATGATCTTCGAGGATCAGCTGGCCACGCTCGAAGCCGACAGCAAGCGGATCGGCACGCAGGGGCAGGAGATCGATTTCGCGTTACTCGTCGACGGCCTTGCCGCCGAGCGTGAACAAGGCATCACCATCGACGTCGCTTACCGCTTCTTTGCGACCGAAAAGCGCAAGTTCATCGTCGCCGACTGCCCGGGCCACGAGCAATATACCCGCAACATGGTCACCGGTGCATCGACCGCAGATCTCGCCGTCATCCTGATCGACGCGCGCAAGGGCGTGCTCGTCCAGACGCGGCGGCACAGCTACCTTGCCAGGTTGCTTGGCATTGGCAACATCGTGCTTGCGGTCAACAAAATGGACCTGATCGATTACGACCAGGCGAAATACGACGCGATCGTATCCGACTATGCGGCATTTGCGACCACTATCGGGATTACCGATTTTACGGCGATGCCGATTTCGGGGTTCAGAGGCGATAATATCACGGTCAATTCGTCGAACACGCCTTGGTATCTGGGCAACCCATTGATGGCGCATCTCGAGACGGTCGCGCTCGACGACGAGGCCGACCAGGCCAAGCCGCTGCGTATGCCTGTGCAATGGGTCAATCGGCCCAACCTCGATTTCCGGGGATTCTCCGGCCAGATCGCGACGGGCACGGTCCACCCCGGCGATGCCATTCGCGTTGCGCCTTCGGGAAAGACCTCGACGATCAGCAAAATCGTGACACTCGATGGCGAGCTGACTGAGGCTGTTGCGGGCCAGTCGGTTACGCTCTGCTTCACCGACGAAGTGGATTGCTCACGCGGCGACGTCATTGCGACCGCCGACAACCCTCCCGAGGTCGCCGACCAGTTTGAGGCGACCATCGTCTGGCTCGCCGACGACGCGCTCATGCCCGGGCGCGCCTATTGGTTGAAGCTTGGCACCCAGACGGTATCCGCTACCGTCCACGCCCCCAAATACACCGTCAACGTCAACACGATGGAGCATATTGCGGCCAAGACGCTCGATCTGAACGCTATCGGCGTGGCTGAAGTAGCGACCGACAAGCCGATTGTGTTCGAAGCCTACACCGGCAGTCGCACGGGCTATAACAAGGTTTTGGGCGGGTTCATCCTGATCGACAAGATCACCAACCGCACTGTCGGTGCCGGGATGCTGCATTTCAGCCTGCGCCGCGCGCAGAATGTCCACTGGCAGGCAACCGACATTGGGCGCGACGCCCATGCCGGGCTCAAGAACCAGAAGGCCCGCGTGCTGTGGTTCACCGGCCTGTCAGGCTCGGGCAAATCGACGATTGCCAACGAAGTTGAGAAACGGCTCAACCTGATGAACCGCCACACGTTTCTCCTCGACGGTGACAATGTTCGTCACGGGTTGAACAAGGATCTTGGATTTACCGAAACCGACCGGATCGAAAACATCCGGCGTGTCGGTGAAGTCGCCAAGCTGATGGCCGACGCAGGCTTGATCGTGCTGACTGCGTTTATCTCCCCGTTCCGCGCCGAACGCGACATGGTTCGGTCGATGCTGCCCGAAAGTGAGTTCATCGAGATCTTCGTCGATACACCGCTCGAGGTTGCCGAGGCGCGTGACGTGAAGGGCCTCTACAAAAAGGCCCGAGCTGGACAGCTCAAGAACTTCACGGGCATCGACAGCCCCTATGAGGCGCCCCAAAACCCTGAAATCTTCGTCAACACTGTTGAGATGACCCCCGCCGAGGCTGCCGAATATATCGTGCGCCAGATCATGCCTCTAAAGTGAGCGCGCAATGAGTTTGCTGACCGACGCCGAACTCGCCGCGCATCTCGCGGATGTCGCAGGCAAGTTGCTCCTCCAAGTGCGCGCCTGCGGCCTGATGTCCCTGCAGGCGCTGGGAAAAGCGGGTGACCATACTGCCAATCAGTATCTCATCCACGCGATCGCCGAGCAGCGCCCGGACGACGGGCTGTTGTCCGAAGAGAGCAAGGATACGGATGCGCGCCTGTCGAAATCGCGCGTCTGGATCATCGACCCGGTCGACGGGACCCGCGAATATGGCGAGGCGCGGACTGACTGGGCGGTCCATGTCGCTCTCGCTATTGACGGCGTGGCGACAATTGGCGCGGTCGCCCTGCCCAGCCTCGATCTGGTTCTCCGAAGCGATCAACCGTCGGCGTTGCCCGCAGCCGCAACCCCGCCCCGCATGGTCGTCAGCCGGACCCGTCCTGCCAGAGAAGCGCTTGCGGTGGCCCAGGCCATCGGGGCCCAACTCGTCCCAATGGGCTCGGCGGGTGCAAAGGCTATGGCCATCGTGCGCGGCGAGGCTGAAATCTACCTTCACACCGGCGGCCAGTACGAGTGGGACAGCTGTGCGCCCGTTGCGGTCGCAGCGGCGTACGGCCTGCACGTCAGCCGCATCGATGGATCCCCGCTCGTCTACAACCAGCGCGATACGTACATGCCCGATCTGCTGATCTGCCGCGCCGAGTGGGCAACGCGTGTCTTGAACTTGGTAAAGGCTTAGGCCACTGCCTTCGACGCGCGCAACGCGGCAATCTCGTCACTGTCCAAGCCCAACAGTTCGCCCAAAATCGCGTCGGTATGCTCGCCGAGCACCGGCGGTGCGGTCGGAATCGGTTGGGGCGCACCGGGGAATTTTATCGGACGGTTGATGATGGGAATGCTACCGAGCGCCTTGTGCTCGGTATGCACGACAATCTCTCGCGCCGCGGCTTGTGGCTGTGCCAGCGCCTCGAGAATGCCCAGGATGGGCGCATGAGGCACCTGATGCTTGGTCAAAATCACGTCGAGCTCTGCAAAACTGTGCCTACCCGTCTTGCTACTCACCAGTTTATCGACCTCGATGCGGTTAGTTCGACGGTGTTCAAGCGTATCGTATCGCGGGTCGTCGATGAAAGCCTCCAACCCGAGCGCACGACACAGGTTCGCCCAGAACGCGTTGGTCAGGCATGCGATAGCCATCGATCCGTCGCTTGCCGGGAACACACCATAGGGGACCAAGTTGGGATGCGGGTTGCCCTGCGGCTTAGGATTTTCGCCGCTATGGAACGCAATCTGTGGGAGATAGGCAAGCAGACCGATCAATCCATCGAGCAGGCTCACATCGATCAGCCGTCCGCGTCCCGTCACGGTCCGCTCGTAAAGCGCCGCCAATATCCCGATTGGTCCGTTTATTCCCCCGACGAGATCGCCCATTGGCAGGCCCAGTCGCGTCGGCGCACGGTCGCGCTCGCCGTTGACACTGAACGCGCCCGACATCGCCTGAGTGACGATGTCGAACGAAGGATAGTCGCGTAGCGGCCCCGTCATGCCAAAGCCCGAGATCGCGCAATAGATGAGCCGCGGATTGATCGCCGACAGCGTCTCGTAACCCAGCCCCAGCCGGTCCATCACGCCCGGCCGATAATTCTCGATCAAGATATCGGACTTTGCCGCCAGATCGCGGGCGAGCGCGAGGCCGTCTGACGACTTCAGATCAATGACGATGCTTTTCTTGCCGCGATTGAT
>JAYVVA010000315.1:0-2803 GCA_043787435.1 Sphingomonadales bacterium
GGTCGATGCCCGTTTTGCCGATGAGGCGCCTGGACCTGGCGAGGCAATGGACGGCTCGACGCCGTTGTCGCAGGTATACGCGCATCAATAAAATGACGATGGCGATGCCGTAGGTCTTGGCGGGTGGTGTTGCAGCCCGCTGGCGACATACAGCTTGCCTTGATGGCGGCGGTCGGAAGCCTTGTCTGCATTACGATCGTACCACGTGAGCCGCATCAGCTTTTTGATCCGATCCAGGTAATGGTCGTTGAGGCGCTGTTGAGCACTATCTTTCCGGTCCGGCCCACCGTCGGGATTGAAGATCGACCGAGGTGCCCGGCAGTGGCGAATGAAGTCGGGCGATCGCGCGACTGCGGCGCGTCGATACCGATGCTGCTGCACGTGCCGTGCGCGCTGGATACGTCTTTGTCGATATACTCGCAGTATTCATTTTGCCGATCGTCTGTGCGGCTGATCGAGACAATTAGGCACGACACTCATTATGCTGCTCAATCTTGCCGTTACGGCAAGGTTCTCGGGGCGTTGGTTGTATCACTGCTCTAGCGATCGCCACTGACCACCCTTGCGAACAGGGTGTCCCGCGTCCATTTGACAGGTTTGGCAGCAAGGACATGGTGCAGATGGATGCTCGTGGTGGATTCGGCGGTGGTCTGAAGGGTATCGACCTGCGCGAAGAGATCAACCGACTGCGCGAGCAACGCAATGCAGTCATCCTCGCTCATTATTATCAGAAGCCCGAGATTCAGGATCTGGCCGATTTCGTCGGTGACAGCCTCGATTTATCGCGCAAGGCTGCCGCCACCGACGCCGACGTGATTGCGTTCTGCGGCGTCAAATTCATGGCCGACACCGCGAAGATCCTCTCGCCAGACAAGATCGTGATACTGCCTGATCTGGACGCGGGGTGCTCGCTTGAGGACTCCTGCCCGCCCGACAAGTTCGCCGCGTTCCGGGCAAGGCATCCTGACCATATCGCGTTGACGTACATCAACTGTTCGACTGAGGTAAAAGCGCTCAGCGACATCATCGTGACCTCGTCATCCGCGGAACAAATCCTGTCCCAAATACCACGGGACCAAAAAATCATTTTTGGTCCCGACAAGCACCTCGGCGGTTATCTCGCGCGCAAGACAGGCCGCGACATGCTGCTCTGGCCGGGCGTATGTATCGTGCATGAGGCCTTCAGCGAAACCGAACTGATCAAACTCAAGGCGCAGCATCCCGGTGCGCCCGTCGCTGCCCATCCCGAGTGCCCCGCTCACATCCTCGACCATGCTGATTATATTGGTTCGACCAGCGGCATCCTGGCGTTCGCCAAGTCTTTTGCTGGTCGCACGCTCATCGTGGCGACCGAACCGCATATAATGCACCAGATGGAGTTGGCGTTGCCTGACAAGACATTCATCGGCGCGCCCGGAGCAGACGGGAACTGCAATTGTAATATTTGCCCCTATATGGCGCTCAATACGCTGGAGAAGCTCTACGTCGCGCTCCGCGATTTACAGCCTCGGGTCGAGATCGAGGAGGGGTTAAGGTTGCGTGCGAAGAAGAGTTTGGACCGCATGCTCGAAATGGCCGAAAATACAGTCGGATGGGGCGATTTAGGGCCAGTAGGCCTGGGCCGCGCTTAAACCATTTTATCGTTTTTATTAAGTTGAAAACCGTTTGTATTGATGTCTCTCCATGGCGTTCGGCGGTCATACACCATCGGTCCATTTCGTGTGGTCCAGCACACTCTGGCATGCGACGTTTCTTGTTAGGAGCCAACATTTGCTCACCACTCCCGTCATCGCGGCTATTCTCTGGGCTGTATTTCTCGGTGGGGTCGGCGGGCTCGCGACCGAGATCGGACCTTGGTATCGCGGCCTTATAAAGCCGTCGTGGCAGCCGCCGGATTGGTTGTTCGGTCCTGCGTGGACGCTGATCTTGGGGCTCGCGGCCTGGGCAGGTGTATTGGCGTATAGTGGCACAAGCAACGACGCGGGGCGGACGACGGTCGTCGTCCTTTATCTGGTCAATCTTGCTTTGCACTTCATCTGGTCGCCGTTGTTCTTCAAATTTAAACGGCCTGATCTTGCCTTGATCGAGGTGGTATTCCTGTGGTCGTCAGTGCTGGCGCTGTGTGTCGCTCTGCGCCAATTCTCGGTCACCGCGAGCTGGCTGGTAGTTCCCTACCTCATCTGGGTCAGCTTTGCCGCTTGCCTCAATCATATGATTGTAAAACTTAATCCACGGACGAGTGCATGAGCTTCGATATTTTGGGTTTTGACCTCAGTCGTTTCATTGCTGCTACACTGGCTGAAGACTTGGGCAGCCCGCCACGCGATGTGACCTCGGAGTCCGTCGTCCCCGCGGATGCGGGCTTTACGGGCGTGATGGACAGCCGCGACGCCATTGTCGTGGCAGGCTTGCCGATTGCCGCGGCGTTCTTTCGTGCGCTGGATCCGGCGGTTGCAATCGAACTGGTTGTCGGGGAAGGGAAGATTGCCACCCCCGGGACCAACTTAATGCGGCTGTCGGGAAATGCGCGCGCGCTACTGGCGGCGGAACGGTCAGCGCTCAACACGGTTCAGCATTTGTCAGGCATTGCGACAATGACGCGTGCCTTTGTCGAAGCGATTTCAGGAACGGGCTGCACGTTGCTCGACACGCGCAAGACTATTCCTGGGCTTCGCGTGCTCGAGAAATATGCGACGCGAATGGGCGGCGCCACAAACCACCGGATGGGCTTGTGGGATGGCGCCATGATCAAGGACAACCATGTCGCGATTGCGGGTTCGGTGGGTGAAGCGACACGACGTGC
>JAYVVA010000316.1:0-7467 GCA_043787435.1 Sphingomonadales bacterium
CGTGGCGCGCCTGCGCCGACGGGTGAAAAGCGTCGTTTTACCCCACGCCGCGCACCCGGCGTTGGCACGCATCGGGGCGCCGTGAAGCGTTCAGGCGGCAGCGGGCGCTAACGCCGCCACCGCGGACGGTCGCGCACAACGACAGTCCGCTCCTTCCCTCATCGAGTGTCAGGAGCCCTGTATGAAATTCGTTTTGCTTAAGTCACGAGGCGGCGACTACATGGTCGTCGTCGCGAACATCGCTTACCTTCGCACCGACGAAAACGGCCAAACCAAGGTTGGCATGGTCGGCGGGGACTCACTCCTCGTTGCCGGTACCATAGAGGAAACAGCGGCAACTATATTGGCGGGATAAGACTGTCGCCAGCTAGTCGCACAGTCGACCAAGGGGGCGTCGCGATGGGGCCGGCACGCGCTTGATCCCCGTCCCATCGAGAGGAACGAAAAGATCCGTTCATCTGGCGCACATCCGTTTCCCCCGATAGGCAGTGGCGATGATATCTTTTGTTCTGCGCATCGCTCGTCCCCTTGCCCTCATCCTGGCGTTTGCGCTCGTCGCCCCCGCCACCGCGCGGCCGATATCAGCGAAATCACTCGTCACAAAAACGTCTGCGGCACAAACGCCCGCGACGCCCTGGCTTTATCGCGGCAGCGACATCCCGCCCGATCGCGAATGGATTTTTGGTGAGTTGCCCAACGGCTTGCACTATGCGGTGCGCAAGAATGGCGTCCCGCCAGGCCAAGTCTCGATCCGGCTCGCGATCGACGCCGGGTCGCTGAACGAGCACAAGGGTGAATCAGGCTTTGCTCACTTCAACGAGCACCTGAGCTTTCGTGGCTCGAAATACGTCCCCGATGGCGAAGCCAAGCGGCTGTGGCAACGACTGGGTGCCACCTTCGGATCGGACACGAACGCCGCGACCACGCCAACGCAGACAATCTACAAGCTCGACCTGCCGTCTGCCACCGCCGCTGGTCTCGAAGAAAGCGTCAAGGTGCTATCCGGCATGATGGCAGCGCCTGACATCACCCAGGCCGAGGTTGATGCAGAACGCCGCACTGTGCTCGCCGAGCTGCGCGAAGGCACGGGGGCGGAGCAACGCGTTGGCGACGCCACACGTGCGCATTTTTTCTCGGGGCAGGCCTTCGGGGACCATTCGCCGATCGGCGATCCTGCAACACTGAATGCGGCGACACCTGCAACGCTACGCGGTTTCCATGACCGATGGTATCGACCGGAACGCACGACCTTAGTCATTGTCGGCGACAATGATCCTGCCATCTTCGAGACGCTGATCCGCAAATATTTCACGGATTGGCACGGCGTAGGCCCGTCGCCCGCCGACCCCGACTTTGGCAAGCCCAATCCTTCGGCTCCGCGTACGAAAGTGATCGTCGAGGCTGGCCTGCCCACAATTGCCAGCCTCGCTGTGCTGCGTCCCTGGTTCCCCAAGCACGACACCGTAGAATATAATCGCGGGAAGTTGATCGAGAGCCTGGCGCTGCGGATGATAAGCCGCCGGCTTGAAGAACGTGCCCGCGCGGGCGGCAGCTTTTTGTCGGCAGGTGCCGACCAGCAGGATGTCGCGCGGTCCGTCGATGGCACTTTTATCCAGATCGTTCCTTTAGGCGACGATTGGCAGGCAGCGATCCGCGACGTCAGGGCGGTCATCGCGGACGCGTTGATCAATCCATCATCACAAGCCGACATCGACCGCGAAGCGACCGAATTTGCTGCAGCGCTCCAGGTGATGGTCGAACAAGCCCGAACGCAAAATGGTGGTCAGCTCGCCGATGACTTGATCGAGGCGGTCAACATACGCGAAACCGTAGCGAGTCCCGAAGTCGCACGCGATGTTTTTACGAATATGAAGGGACGACTGACCCCGGCCTCCATCCTTGCCGCCACCAAACGCATGTTCTCGGGCACGCCGATGCGGGCGTTGCTGACCTTGCCCAAAGCTACCCCGGAAGCCGAGATGCAGTTGCCTGCGTCAGTCACTGCCGAGCCCAAACCGCTTGGCTCGGCATCACGCGCACCAGTCAGCTTCGATCGGGTGCCAAAATTAGGGACGCCTGCAACGATCGAGCGCCGGAGTGCAGTCAGCGATATGGGGCTGCAGTTTGTCGAGCTGTCGAACGGCGTCAGTGTCCAAATTTTCGCGAACCCTGCGGAGGCCGGCAAAGTGTATGTGAGTGCTCGCTTCGGCAGAGGGATGCAGGCGTTACCAACAAACCGCCCGACCGATACCTGGGCGGCGAGCGGTGCGTTGGTCGCGAGCGGAATCGGGGATCTTAAACAGGATGAGCTCGACCGACTTACTAGCGGACGGCGGATCAACCTGGGCTTCAGCATCGGCGATGACGCATTTCAGCTCAGCGCAACAACGCGCGCTGCAGATCTGGAAGACCAATTGCACTTGATGGCGGCCAAGCTTGCGATGCCCGCCTGGGATCCCGCCCCGGTGCTTCGCGCCAAAGCCGCGATGACCACTAACTACGCCGCTACCAACGCCTCCCCGGGTGGCGTTTTGAATCGCGAACTATCGGGACGTCTTCACGGCGGGGATCCGCGCTGGACATTTCCGACGCTTAAGCAGGCGCAGGCAATGACGCCCGAGTCATTTCGTGCCTTGTGGGAGCCGCTGCTCAAAACTGGGCCAATTGAGGTCTCGGTCTTCGGCGATGTCGATGCAGAAAAGGCGATTGCCGCTGTCGCTGCGACCTTCGGCGCCCTCGAGCCGCGCAAGCCTGCAATCGTGGCCACCCTGAGCGCGACGTCGAAGGGCGTCGCTCCATCGTCGACGCCAATCGTGCTGACCCACACCGGTCCGACTGAACTGGCTGCCGCTGTCCTCGCTTGGCCGACCGCAGGTGGGCAGGCTGAAATCTACGAGAGCCGCAAACTCGATATCCTGTCGGCGATCTTCAACGACCGGCTTTTCGACACGCTGCGCGAGGGCGAAGGTGCGAGCTACAGCCCGAACGTCTCGAGCAGCTGGCCGGCCTTTATGCCGGGCGGTGGCAGCTTTGTGGTGACGTCTCAGTTGAAACCGGGGGGCGTAGACCGGTTCTTTGCGTTGTCCCGTCAGATCGCTGCGGACCTTGCGTCCAAACCCGTCACCGCCGACGAGTTGCTGCGCACCGTGGGTCCAATGCGCCAGTCGATCGCGCGCGCGTCGAGCGGCAACAGCTTCTGGCTCGGCCAGTTGCAGGGGGCCTCCGGAGATCCTCGTCGCCTGCAGTCCCTCAACACGTTGTCGAGCGACTATGCACGGATCACGCCTGCCGAACTCGAGGTAACGGCAAAACGCTGGCTGGTGCCCGAAAAGAGTTTCGCAATGACGGTGATGCCGGCCCTGGCCGTAAAGTGACGACCCGTTGACGTCGCGCACTGACGCGAGGACCCCAACGATACAGCCCGCAAGTTATCGCCGGCAGCGACGATTTTCGACCGCTCCTCCCTTGCCATTGACGTCCAGACCAGACTTGCTGGAACCGCCACAGGCAAGGCTGTCGGCCCGATAGACCGGACTGCGCGGGTCGTAGGCATCGACCATTTCGGACTTATCGTGAGCCAGAAGCGCTGCGCGCCGCACCGTTACAAGACGTACTTCGACAGATCCGTATTTCGGGCCACGCTTGCGAGTTGCTGGTCAACATAGGCCGCGTCCACCGTCAGCGACGTTCCCTGCCGATCCTCGGCGTCGAAACTGATATCTTCGAGGAGTTTTTCCATCACCGTCGATAACCGTCGTGCGCCGATGTTCTCGAGCGCATCGTTCACTTCGGCAGCGGTGCGAGCGATCGCCGCGATTCCGTCTGCAGTGAATTCGACCGAGACGCCCTCGGTCTTGAGGAGAGCGCTGTATTGCGTCGTCAGTGAGGCTCGAGTGTCGTTGAGGATGCGCACGAAATCCGCCTCGGTTAGCGCCTTCAGCTCGACGCGTATTGGCAGCCTGCCCTGCAATTCCGGCAACAGATCGCTCGGCTTTGCAACGTGAAAGGCACCTGACGCGATGAACAGAATATGGTCCGTCTTCATCGGCCCGTATTTGGTCGCGACGGTCGTACCTTCAATAAGCGGCAGCAGGTCGCGCTGCACACCTTCACGGCTAACCGATCCCCCACGCACGTCACTGACAGCTATCTTGTCGATCTCGTCGAGGAAAACGATCCCGTTGGCTTCGGCATCATTCAGCGCCACGCGTGCAACATCGTCCTGATCGAGCCGCTTGTCGGCCTCTTCTTCGGTCAACTTCGTCCAGGCAGCAGGCACCGTCATCTTGCGTCGCTTAAGCTGCCCGCCACTCATCGCTTTGGACATCATCTCGGTCAAGTTGATCATGCCAACTTGCGCGCCACCAGGAATATCAAAGGGCATTTGAGGGGTCGCGTCGACCTCGATCTCGATCTCGGTATCGTTTAGTGATCCGTCTTCGAAGCGTTGCCTAAAGGCAGCGCGCGTCGCTTCGCTCGCGCCCTTGCCCGTCAGTGCATCGAGCAGGCGTGCCAGAGCCGCCTCCTCTACCTTGTCCTCGACGGCTGCACGACGACGCTCCTTTTCAAGCCGTATCGCTTCTTCAACGAGGTCACGAGCGATCTGCTCGACGTCGCGGCCAACATAGCCGACTTCGGTGAATTTGGTTGCTTCAACCTTGACGAAAGGCGCATCGGCAAGCTTGGCCAGGCGCCGCGAAATCTCGGTCTTGCCGCATCCCGTGGGCCCGATCATCAGGATATTTTTCGGTGAAACCTCGTCGCGCAGGTCAATCGGCAACTGTTGCCGGCGCCAGCGATTGCGCAGCGCGACCGCGACCGCACGTTTGGCATCTGTCTGGCCGACGATGTGTTCGTCGAGGGCACGGCAAATGGCTTTAGGGGTCAAGGCGTCGTTCATGTCGATCTTTCGGTAAGGTTATGCCGCGTCGAGCGCTTCAACCGTCAGTCGGTCGTTCGTGTAGACACAGATCTCGCCCGCGATCTTCATCGCACGCCGGCACAGGGTTTCGGCATCGGGTTCATATTCGTCGAGAGCGCGCGCCGCTGCGAGCGCATAATTTCCACCGGATCCGATTGCCGCAATCCCGCCTTCGGGTTCCAACACGTCGCCATTTCCGGTCAACACCAATGTCACCTCCTTGTCGGCGACGATCATCAGCGCCTCGAGATTGCGGAGATATTTGTCGGTTCGCCAATCCTTGGCGAGCTCGACGGCGGCGCGCATTAATTGGCCATTGTGTGATTCCAGCTTACGCTCCAGCCTCTCGAGGAGCGTGAAAGCATCCGCGGTTGCTCCCGCAAAGCCCGCGATCACGCTGCCGTCGCCGATCGGTCGGACCTTGCGGGCGTTGGGCTTCATCACTGTCTGGCCCATCGAAACCTGACCGTCGCCAGCGATCACGACCTTGCCATTCTTGCGGGCGGAAACAATAGTGGTGCCGTGCCAAGACGGCATCGGCGTGTCGGTGTTACTCATCAGCACCGATATGGTGTCGGGCAGAGAAGGGTTTCAACCCCTGCGTCGTGGCGATAACGGCATTAAGGGGAAGTAAAAGGACCGGTTCCTTAGCCGACAGCCACCGCGGCGTGCGCCGGCGCAACATTTTTTAGGGTAGCATGGCGTTGCGTTCCGCGCGTCAGCACGCGATCTCCTTGAGCGACCTCGGCAGGACTCAAATCAGCTTGTCCCTCGAGTGCAGTGTAGAGGGGGCCAAAATCTGTCTCGACTGTTGTGCGCAGGAGTTCGTTGAAGCTGGGAACCACGAAATAGCCTTGTTGGTAGTCGTCGATCTTATATTCGGTCCGCATCACGCGGTTTAGATCGAACCCAAGACGATTTGGCGACGGGTCGTCGAGCGCGAACAGACTTTCCGCGTGGCTCGAGACGATCCCCGCGCCATAGATACGCAACGCTCCGGCTTCCTCAACCAAGCCGAATTCAACGGTATACCAGTACAACCGCGCCAAGCGCTTGAGCGCCCCCAGCGAGCCGGCACGCTGTCCACCGCGGCCATAAGCGGCCATGTAGTCGGCGAAAATGGGATCGGCGAGCATTGGCACATGGCCAAAGACATCGTGAAAGACATCAGGTTCTTTCAAATAGTCTAGCTGGTCGGGCGTCCGGATGAAATTGCCTGCAACAAACGTTCGGTTAGCGAGGTGATCGAAGAATACCGCATCGGGCACGAGCCCGGGCACTGCGACAACGCGCCAACCAGTCGCTGCTATCAGCCGTCCAGACAGCTCAACGAAATCGGGAATGCCGGGCTTGCTAAGCCGCAAGACGTCGACACCACGCAAGAACGCGTCGGACGCGCGACCCGGCAACATCGCTGTTTGTCGCGCGAACAGAGTATCCCACACATCATGCTCGCCGGCCGTAAATTGCTCCCACTTCTGAGGAACAGTCCAATCGGGCGCAGAGTGGGGCGGATGTTCGAGCGTGGCAGCTTCCATAATATCAGACTACACTGCCTGCAATGAAGTCGCAAAACCTCTTGCGCATCACGCTCGAGCTCGTGCTCATTCCGCTCGGCACCTATCTCGGCGCAGCAGTCGTGCTTGGCCATGTTCCGGCAAATGCCGCTTGGCACGCGCCGCCAGCGAGCGCGTCGGGAACGGTCACAATTTATGTTCAGACTAATGGCTTGCACACGGGCATTGTCATGCCCGCGGTCGCAAACGGTATCGACTGGCGGCGCCGCATTCGCTCGAGCGATCTGCCCGATCCGAGCGGGATGGGGACCTGGCTGGCATTTGGCTGGGGCGATCGCGCGTTCTACATCGATACACCGACCTGGCGGCAGGCTCGACTCTCGACAATCGCCAGAGCGCTGACCAGCACCGGCCCCGCAGTGATACACGTCGACCATCTCGACCCGTTCGTGGCCGACGAAAGCTGGCGCCCGCTTAAGCTTGGGCCTGCTGAATATCGCCGCCTTACTGCATTTGTCGCTGCCACCTTTGCGGACGGCCGGGATGTCACGCCTGGTTACACGCCACGCGATGTATTCTACGCCGCTCGGGGTCATTATAGCGCCTTGCGGACGTGCAATGTATGGACCGGCGACGCCCTGCGCACCGCCGGCGTGCACATGGGCGTCTGGACGCCCTTTGCCAGTGACGTGATGCGGTGGGTGCCAGCACCTTGACCAAATACTCCGAGTTGCTCTGAGGGTGCGCAGCGAACGACGCACTGGCGTGTTCCGCGAGCGCGCAACGTGTGCGTGACCCTCGACTGCCGAAAGGGGCTGACAATGACCTTCGCGAACATCGGACCGCGATCTGGCTGCTGGGTGTCGCGACGCTGCTCAGGCTTCTGATCGCGTCGCCTTCCATGTTGGACGGCGCCGACAGCATTCCGCTCGGCGCCGTTTCACTCGCCGCAGCGCATAAACTATTGTCGATATTTTCCCTGCTTGAACTGCAGCAAGTTCTCGTGGCGTTGGTGCATATCGTAGTTTT
>JAYVVA010000317.1:0-2124 GCA_043787435.1 Sphingomonadales bacterium
GCGCGCGCGCGCGCGCTCCGCAACCATGCCCAAGCCCGCAATCAGGCATGGCTTCAGACGCTGGTTGGCAGTCACCAAGACGTGCTCGTCGAAGCCGAAGGGTTGAGCGGTCACGCGCCGAATTTTGCCACTGTCGAATTTCCCACGGCGCAGCCCCGAGGGAACATTGTGCCAATGCAAATCGTCGCCGTCGCGAACAACCGTCTCAAGGGAAGCACCGCGTGAGCGAGCGCAGCTGGAGCCAACGATTGTTCGCGGGGTTCAGGCGGACGTCTGAAAAACTCGGAAGCGGGCTCACCGACATCATCGCGCGAGGCCATCTCGATACCGCTACGCTCGACACGGTCGAGGACGTATTGATCGCCGCCGATCTGGGCGCGCCAACCGCAGCGCGCATTCGCGCTGAACTTGAAGATCGTCGGTTCGAGCATGGGATTGACGAGGCTGGGCTTCGAAAAGTTATCGCCGAGGAAATTGCCGAAGTGCTGGCTCCCGTCGCCAAACCTTTGAAGATCGACGCTTTTCCCCGCCCTCAGGTGATCCTCGTCATTGGGGTCAATGGATCGGGCAAAACCACCACGATCGCCAAGATGGCGCACGCGCTGATCGAGCAGGATTATGGCGTGATGCTGGCGGCGGGCGACACGTTCCGTGCTGCCGCGATCGGTCAGTTGAGAGTCTGGGCGGAACGGCTCGGCGTACCGATCGTGACCGGTCCCGAAGGTGGCGATGCAGCCGGCGTCGTTTATGACGCCGTCAAACAGGCGACAGCGACAGGCATCGATGTGCTGATCGTCGATACCGCCGGTCGGTTGCAGAACAAGCGCGAGTTGATGGATGAACTCGCCAAGATTCGTCGCGTGCTGGGACGGCTTGATCCGGCGTCGCCGCATAATGTCGTGCTCGTGCTTGATGCGACGACCGGACAAAATGCTTTAAGCCAGATCGAAGTTTTCAAGGAGATGGCTGGTGTTACTGGCCTTGTGATGACTAAGCTGGACGGCACCGCGCGCGGCGGGGTCCTCGTTGCGGCAGCAGCGAAATACGGCCTACCGATTTATGCGGTCGGCGTCGGTGAAACCATCGACGACCTGCGTCCGTTCGACCCGCAGGAACTCGCAAATGCAATTGCAGGAGTGGAACGGTGAGCGACGACGCACCAAAGGGTGCCAGCAACATGGGACTGTTGCTGGACTATGGGCCACTGATTGCCTTCTTCATCGCGTTCAAACTTGCAGGCGTGTTCGTCGGCACTGCGGTATTCATGGCGGCAATCGTGGTGGCGGTCGTCGTATCCAAAGTAAGAATTGGCCGCATCTCGCCGATGCTCGGGCTGTCAGCAATTCTGATTATCGGATTCGGTGCGTTGACGATCTGGTTTCATGATCCCAGGTTCATCCAGCTCAAACCGACGATTATATACGCTGGTCTTGGCGCGTTGCTTCTGGGAGGCGTCTTGCTCGGACGCCCCCTGCTAAAATACGTGCTCGAGGCCGGGTTCGAGGGACTGGGCGCGCGCGCATGGCTTGTGCTGTCTCGAAATTGGGGCCTGTTCTTCCTGACCATGGCAGTTCTTAACGAGATCCTCGTGCGCAAGCTCAGCTTCGACACCTGGCTTGCCGTCAAGGTCTGGGCGCTCATTCCGCTCTCGCTGGCATTCGGGATCGCTCACGTTCCCTATATGCTCAAGAACGGGCTGGGCACCGAGCCTGGCGAACCGCCCGCAAGCTAACCTTTCTGGTCCGCCCGCGAAGCGCCCTTGCCGTCGAGATTGTGCGCGACAAACTCCCAGTTCACGATGTTGGAGAGCACGGTTTCGGCGAACTTGGGCCGCGCATTACGGTAATCGATATAGTAGGCGTGTTCCCACAAATCGAGCGTGAACAGCGGCACAACGTTATGCGCGATGGGCGTGTCGGCGTCGTGAAAAGAAGTCACCTTCAACTTGGAGTCTTCAAGTACGAGCCATGCCCATCCGCTCGCAAAATGGGAAACGGCTTCTGCGGCAAGCTTCTTGACCAGCAAATCGGTCGATCCGAAATCGCGGTTAATCAATTCTGCCAGCTTACCGGACGGTGCATTTTTAGCCGGCGTCAGGCACTGCCAAAAGAAGCTGTGGTTCCA
>JAYVVA010000318.1:0-2167 GCA_043787435.1 Sphingomonadales bacterium
CTTGCGTACGAGGCGGCGCGCAGGCGCGTGGCGGCGTTCATCGGTGCGGGTAGCGAGAACGAGATCGTCTTCGTGCGCGGTGCCACTGAAGCGATCAATCTTGTCGCGCGGAGCTATCCCGCTTCGCGTTCCAAGCGCCGGGTCCTGCTCAGCCAGCTCGAGCATCATTCCAACATCGTACCGTGGCAGCTCGCCGGATATGAAATCGACGTCTGCCCATTAACCGCCGACGGCATGATCGACCTCGATGCCGCTGAAGCAATGCTGACGCCCGCGCATGCGCTCGTCGCTTTTGCACACATCTCGAATGTGTTTGGCTCGGTTCTCGACGCCAGACGGGCAGCCAAACTCGCACACGCGGTTGATGCAAAGTTGATCCTCGACGGGTGCCAGGCCGTGCCGCGCCTGCCCGTCAACGTCGTCGACCTCGACTGCGACTTTTACGCCTTTTCCGGCCATAAGCTGTACGGGCCGACAGGTATCGGCGTGCTGTGGGGGCGCGCCGAACTGCTCGACGCAATGCCGCCGATGCAGGGCGGCGGCGCGATGATCGACCGGGTTACCTTCGCCAAGACCAGCTATGCCCCGCCGCCGGGACGGTTCGAGGCGGGGACGCCGCACATTGTCGGCGTTGTCGGCCTGCATGCAGCGATAGATTATGTCGAAAACATCGGCCTCGATGCCATCCACGCGCACGAGACGGCGCTGGTGGCGCAGTGCCGCGACGCGCTCCGTGCAACAAATTCGGTAACGCTTTACGGGCCAGAGGCGGCGGCCGGCATTGTCAGCTTCAATGTCGAGGGGGTGCACTCGCATGACGTCGGCACTATCTTGGACGAAGAAGGCGTCGCGATCCGGGCCGGGCATCACTGCGCCCAACCATTGATGGATTATCTCGGCGTCGATGCCACCGCACGCGCGAGTTTTGGCATTTACAACGGACCAGACGATATCGAGGCGCTGGTCCGCGGATTGGAACGGGTAAGGAAGCTGTTCGGATGAAGATCGAGGAAGTCGCCAGCGTGAAACGCCCCGGAGAGCTCGCGTTGCCGACGCGCTGGAAGCGACGCAGGTGCGCGAAATTGTCAAGGACTCGGGCGTGCGCGAGAGCTTCGAGCGCAAGCGTGACTATCTGGACGGCTTCCTGAAGGCCGAACCCCCTAAAATCGCTGAAGGCGAACCCGGGGGCGACCTGTACGAGGCTGTCATCGCCGCGCTGAAAGACATTTTCGACCCGGAGATACCGGTCAATATTTATGACCTGGGTCTGATCTATGGGGTCGAGGTCGATGAGGGCCATGTCCACGTCAATATGACGCTGACGACCCCCCATTGCCCCGTCGCCGAAACCATGCCGATCGAGGTCGAACTGCGCGTTGGCAGCGTGCCGGGCGTTGGGGTCGTTGACGTCAACCTCGTCTGGGATCCGCCATGGGATCCCGGCAAGATGACCGACGAAGCCCGCCTCGAACTGGGGATGCTGTAATGACGACGACAACCCGCGCGCGTCCTGCCGCGCTCCTCCTGACGCCCGGTGCCGAGGCGCGGATCGCCGATCTGATGGCCAGGGCGCCTGCCGACTCAATCGGCGTAAAGCTGTCCACTCCCCGGCGCGGTTGTTCAGGCCTCGCCTATTCGGTTGACTATTTGCAGGCGGCCGACCCGATGGACGAGAAAATCGAGACTGCGGGCGGGACGCTTTATGTTGACGGCGCGTCGGTGCTGTACCTGATCGGTAGCCGGATGGACTGGGTCGAGGACGATTTCGCCGCTGGCTTCGTTTTCGAAAATCCCAATGCCAAGGGCGCGTGCGGCTGCGGGGAGAGCTTTACGGTCTAAAAGCCAAAGCTGTAGCGCAGGGCCGCGCCCAGATCGTTTGGCGCGTAGGCATAGTTGCCCGGCTGCTGGCGCCAATAGGCGTTTGCGGTAAGCCGACCGCGCCCCGCAGGTCGCGCATAGACAGCCTCCCAATCGCGTTCGTGTCCCGATGGCGTAAGTGAGAGTGTTTGCACATCGATGCCGGCATAGCGCAGGTCGAGCCCGCCGTGCGCAACGCGCAGCGGTTCCGAATAGCGCAGCGCCACGCTGTCGCCGGAGATCCACACATTGTCTCGTGCAACGTCAGCCGACAGGCTTTGGCTCAGCAGAATCGACGTCCCGCGCAAAC
>JAYVVA010000319.1:0-4341 GCA_043787435.1 Sphingomonadales bacterium
GCGAGGCGCCATTCGCCGTTCGCATCCATCAGATAGCTGTGCTGGCGCGTGTGATCGTCGCGATTGTGCGCCAGGATGTTGAACACCATCCGGCGGAACGCCTGTTCGACATCGCCGGCGTGGCGGGTGATCGCTGCCGTCGCGCGCAGCAGGCCGTCATAATCGATGCTGGGCACGTCGGGCAGCGCTTCGAGCGCGCCCGCCAGCGACACCATGTGCCGGCGCCGGCCTGGCGACGGACGATCGAACCGGCGCGCTGCGAAGTAACCGGGACCATCTTTCGCCGGCAGCAGCTGCGACGGCGCCATATCGATCCCCGCGGCGCGCGCCATCTGGGCATAGGCTTCCTCGACGGGGCCGATATCGACGGGATCCACCGTGGCGCGGAACTTGACGATCCATTCGTCATGGCCGTCGGCAGCGGCGTTCTGGCTGAGCGCGCCATCGGTGGCGATGCCGATGCTCACCTTTGGCCTGGCGCCGCCGGACGCGCCGCCCAGCTTGGCCAGCGTGTTGATGAGGTCGGTGTTTTTACCCAGCAGCAAAATTTGCGACTGCTCGGCCAGAGCATCGAGATCGATCGCGCCGACGTTCTCGACGGGCGTGGTGGCCGGCCGATAGACCAGCGCGCCGCGCCCGCCGTTGCCGACGAGTGCGAGCCGATCGACGGCGGTCAACGCCTCAAGCCGGACACCCAGCTTCTCCAGCCGCCGCTTCATCAGCAATTGACCCCAGGCATCGGGCAAGCTGTCGGCGAGGAAGCCGTGCAGTCCTCCGAAGTCCCGCCCGCGTGCTGCCTGCAGGCCTGGCTCCGGCAGGTAGAGCAACGGATCGATCCGCCGCTGTGTCTCGATCACCTCGGCTGACCATTCCAGCTGCGCTAAGCCGCCCGCCATCGCGAGCCTGCCGATGGGCGAGAATGGCTCGTCTTCGGTTAACAGCAGGCCGATCTCGAGTGGGGTGCCGGGCGCGAGGTTCACGACGAAGCCTTGGATGACGGCGCGCGCTGGCGGCGCTTCGGCGCTGCGGCCTGCGCCTCCCGCTGCTGTTGTAGCAGGACGTCCATTGATGTGGCGGCAGGCTCGGGAAAGAGCGCGGCAAGGTCGCGCTCGCAACGCAGCGCGATCGCGGCACGGACCAGGTCTACGATCGATGCCTTGCCTTCGTTCTCCAGCCGGCGCCAGGTGCGATAGGCGACGCCGGCCCGGGCGGCGGCGTCCGCCTGTGTATAGCCCATGCCAAGCCGCCGGGCCTTGATACGCTGGCCTAGCGTGGTAGCCAGTTCGAACGGCGTTTCTAACATTGTCCTTATATGGACGATAATGTGATCTAAGTAAATGATATAGTCCAAATGCGGACGCTAGAGTGTCGAGAATTTCACGATTAGCGGCCGATATGGGCTCGCTTACGGCGGTGCGAAACCGCTAACTTTTCACCCGTCTCGTGCGAGATCAATTACAAATCGAGATGCTCATACGAAAACGATTATGGGCGGGGACACATATGCCGATTGCCCGCGCTTCGCCCTCCGTTGCTGTCGCCGTACCCGGCCGTCGACCGAGTGCGACCAAAGTGCGAATCCAAATCGAAGGAGCCGCAACCGATGACCGATTTGGGCAACAAGCAGAAGCAGGAAATCGGTCGGCACGCCGACAACCGTGTCGAGAATAGCCATCTGCCATTCCGACGACGAGAGCGGGCGATGCTCCGGTTCCGACGCACAAAGACGTTACGAAAGTTCGCCTCGGTCCACGCCAGTGTCAGCAATCACTTCAAACTCGAACGCCATCTCGTCAATCCTCAAACATTCAAACAACGGCGATCGGCTGCACTGGCCAAGTGGCATGCACTCGCCTGCTAGAAACCAAACTCTAAAACCAAAATCCATCGTGGAGAGATCAGTGCGCATCCGGCTGACAGCACCCTTTCATCGTCCCAATCGCGCGGGTAACGTCCGGCAACCTCAAAGGACTGTTTACGACGTAGCCTAGGCTCGAATTGTCCGCACGTCGTATTACGTCAGCGACTTCAATCGAGTGTATGCCGCAATCGGCACTCTTGCCTATGACGGCTCGCCCAAGGTCTGGGCAATCATCGGCGGCGACCCCCGCTTTATCGCCTTTAGCAAGCTTGAACAGGCGCGCAGCGAGCTGGGCACGGCTCAGATCGCGGCCCGTATCCCACTGTCGCACCTCAAACTCGATCTCTTCCATTATTCCTTTATCTGAAATGCTACCGAGTCAGCGCTTTCTCAGCGATATAATTGCCGAAGTTCATGTCAAAACCAGAACTTGATGCCTGCGACGAGGCCTGCGTTGGTTGGATCCTCACCGTCGGAACGCGCATAACGTGCGGTCGCACCAACCTTTCGGTCCCAAGAAATGCCGACATAAGGGGCGAACTGCCGGGTAATTTCGTAGCGCAGTCGCAGCCCCATCTCGGCGTTCGACAGCCCTGCACCAATTCGGTTTTCAGGCACATCCTGCGCAGCGAGATTTAGTTCGACACGCGGCTGAAGAATGAGGCGCTGCGTGATCCGCTGATCGTAATAGCCCCCCAAACGTCCAACCAAACTGCCCTTGGTGGACAAAAACAACGCACCTTCGACCTCGAACATATACGGGGCTAGCCCCTCAAAACCGATAGTCGCATAGGTCTGGCGCGCGCGTTTACCGAGATCTTGCCGGACTCCTGCTTGCACATTGAAATAGGGATCGATCGCGCGAGAATAGACTGCTTGGACTTCAGCAGTTTCAACGCCGCCGCGAAAATTTCCATCGCCTTCAGTTTTTAGAGTCACTCGATTGATGTCGCCGCCGTACCAGCCCTCCCCATCCCAGCGGAAACCGTCACTGTCGCGACGCGGTTGATATTCAGCGAGGTTGAACATGACAAAGCCCAATTTCTGAGCACCGCTTTCGTTCATCATATGGCGGTGCGACCGCTCGATGTCGGCGGCCGGATAAAGACGGGCGGCGTAGAAGTCGGCAGGCGGCTGTGGTGCTGGGGCATCCCCGGCAGGCAAATTGGTACCGCTCAGCGCCATCCCGGCCACTTTTGCCGGCATCGTCATTGGCGACATCGTTTTGCCTTCCGAGGGTGCGGCCATCCCCGGCGTGGACTTCGAGTCGCCGGGGATTGTCCCTCCCATCGCACCCATCGCCCCATGATCCATTCCGGGTGGCACATCGGCACGAGATCGCTCTGCAGTCGGCGGTACCCGGCTGTTCTTGGCTCTCGCACGCGGCGCCGCCACTTTTGCCGTCGTTGTTTTGGTGACCCGCCTCTTCGGCGTTGTGGCAGGTTTTTTTGCCGGCGCCGGCATCTTCATGTTGCCCATGTCCATGCCTTGCATGCTTTGCGACAAGGCAGGCGATGTGGAGATCAAAGCCGCAACAATTACAATCGCCTTCAGACCGCAGGTCATGCTTTGTTCCCGCGCGGCCGAACGCTTACAACGCGCATCATACCGGCATGCATGTGGTAGAGCAGATGGCAATGAAACGCCCAGTCACCGAGTGCGTTAGCCGTAAAATCGAACGTGACTTTACCGCCAGGCGCGACGACGACTGTGTGCTTTCTGGGCGCAAAATCACCATGGCCTGTGACCAGCTCGAAAAAGTGACCGTGCAAGTGGATCGGGTGCGCCATCATCGAATCATTGATCAGGTTTACCCGGACGCGCTCGCCTTCGAGGAAGGGGATTGGCGCATGATGGTCGGACATCTTTACGCCGTCGAATGACCACATGAACCGCTCCATGTTGCCCGTCAGGTGGATGTCGAGCGAACGATCGGGCGCGCGAACGTCGGGGTTGCGATCGACTGCCATCAGGTCGCGATACGTCAGCACCTTGTGGCCAACGTCAGACAATCCCTGACCGGGTTCGCCCGTGCGGTCCATCGCCATTGGCGAGATCGTCTGGACGCCGGGATCGCGCTTTACCTGCGGAGCATTTTTGAAGTCGCGCATGTTCATCGACATGGCCCCGGCACCACCGCTCATATCCATACCCGCCATGGCGTCGACAGGCTTCGCAGGATCAGCCGGCGCAGACATATCCATCCCGGGCGTCGCGGCCGCAGAGTTCGCGGGTGAGCTACCGCTCATATCCATGCCTGCCATCGGCTCACCGCTCCCCATATTCATGCCCATGTCTTTCATGGTCACTGCTGGGCGCGGGCGCAGCGGTGGCACTTCTGCAGCCATGCCGGGACGTGGCGCCAGGGTCGCACGCGCCAAGCCTGATCGGTCTACCGCCTCGCCAACGAGCGTGTAGGCCCGGTCGTCCGTCGGGGTAACAATAACATCGAACGTCTCAGCTACACCGATCTGAAACTC
>JAYVVA010000320.1:0-2773 GCA_043787435.1 Sphingomonadales bacterium
CGACCGCTTCGGCCAGACGGGCGACCTGCCCGACCTGTTCGCGCTGTATCGGCTCGACGCCAGCGCGATCATCGACGCCGTGGCGCAAGTCATTCTCGATCGCGCATGACGGGCGACATCATCCTCGCGATCGACCAGGGGACGACCTCGACGCGAAGCATGAGCTTTGGCCGCGACGGGATACCGCGCCACTCGGTCCGCCGCGAATTTGCGCAGCATTATCCGGCGGCTGGGTGGGTCGAGCATGACCCCGAGGATATCTGGCGCGACACGCTGGCGACGCTGACCGAGACCGCGGCGGCCGATGGCGGGCGGGTTGCGGCGATCGGCATCACCAACCAGCGCGAGACGCTGGTGGTGTGGGATCGCGCGACAGGCGAGGCAGTGTACAACGCGATCGTGTGGCAGGACCGGCGCGGGGCGGCGTTGTGCGCGCGGCTGAAGACCGAGGGGTGCGAGCCGCTGGTGCGCGCGCGGACCGGGCTACTGCTCGACCCTTATTTCACTGCGACCAAATTGAAATGGATCCTCGACGAAATCCCTGGCGTGCGCGAGCGGGCCGACCGCGGTGAGCTGGCGGCGGGGACGATCGACGCTTTCCTGCTGTGGCGGCTGACGGACGGCAGGGTTCACGCGACCGACGCCAGCAATGCCTCACGGACGATGTTGTTCGATATTCATCGCGGGGTGTGGGACGAGGAGCTGCTGCGGATGTTCACCGTCCCGGCGAGCCTGCTACCAGAGGTGCGCGACAATGCCGCCGAGTTTGGCGAAACCAGCCTGCTGGGCGCTCCGACCCTGATCGGCGGGATGGCTGGGGACCAGCAGGCCGCCGCGATCGGCCAGGCTTGTTTCGCGCGCGGCGACGTCAAGTCGACCTATGGCACGGGCTGTTTCCTGCTGCTCAATACCGGCGAGGAAGCGGTGGCGAGCGCGTATGGGCTGCTAACGACCATCGCCTATCGGCTGGGCGGGCGGACGACCTATGCGCTCGAGGGGTCGATCTTCGTCGCGGGGGCGGCGATCAAGTGGCTGCGCGACGGGATCGGGATAATTACTCATGCCGCAGATACGCACGACCTGGCGACCCGGCTGGACGATAATCATGGCGTCTATATGGTCCCGGCGTTCGTCGGGCTTGGCGCGCCGCACTGGGACCCGGCGGCGCGCGCGACGATCAGCGGGCTGACCTTCGATGTGACCGGCGCGCATCTGGCGCGGGCGGCGGTGGAGTCGGTAGCGTACCAGACCGCCGACCTGATCGCGGCGATGAACGCCGATGGTGCGCACGATTTGCATCAGGTGCGCGTCGATGGCGGGATGGCGGCGAACGACTGGTTTTGCCAGTTCCTCGCCGACATGCTCGACACCGACGTTGCGCGCCCGGCGAATATCGAGACGACTGCGGCGGGGGCGGCGTTTCTTGCCGGGATGACGGCCGGGATGTGGAGCGGGACCGACGAAATCGCGGCGACGTGGCGCGCGGACCGAATTTTCAAGCCGGAGATGACGGCGGACAAGCGGGTCGCGCTCAACGCTGGCTGGCAGGACGCGGTTGCCCGGACGCTTTCGCGATAAGCTTGGAGTTTTTTGTTGCCGTCGACGCGCAAGGCGCCGACTCTGACCTGCTGATCATCGATGGCGGGATCAACGGCACGAGGATCGCGCGTGACGCCGCCGGGGGCGGGCTCAAGGTGCTGCTCGTTGAGCGCAACGACCTTGCCTCGCACACCTCTTCGTCGAGCACCAAGCTGACCACGGCGGGCTGCGCTACCTCGAGACGTAAGAATTCCGGCTGGTTCGGGAGTCGCTCGCCGAGCGCGATAAATTGCTCGACATAGCGCCGCACCTGAACAGCCCGATGCACTGTGTCATGCCGCTGGCGAAGGGCATGCGGCCGGCGTGGCTGATCCGTCTAGGGCTGCTGATTAACGACCGAATCGGGGTTATTCGCGACTGCCGCGCTCGCACGGGGTGCGACTGATCGGCACCAGATGGGGCGCCGGGTTTAGGCCGATCGAACGCGGGTTCGTCTATTCGGATGGCTGGGTCGACAACGCGCGTCTCGTGGTCCTCAACGCGCTTCACGCGAAGGAACGCGGCGTTACGATCCTCACCATCAACGCCGTCCGAAGCGCCTGCTATCGGGTTTGGGGCGCTGCGGCGTGTGCAACAGCGGATGGATCGTGATCCGCCCCTGAATATTGGGGATGCGCCGGAGCGCGTAACGGCGCGGGCTGCACGAACATGCGTATCATTTCGAATACGGCCTACCAAACGCGCGTTCTGACGGGTCTGCGTGAGCGGCTTCTGAGCACTGAAGCCGTTGCACTGTACGTCGCTGAGTATCGCGCGGAAAGCGAACGGCGCTCCCGAGATGATGTCAAGAGGCGCGCAGCTTTCGACCGCAAGGTCGCCGCAGAATCCACCAAAATCGAGCGCCTCGTAAACGCTATAGCCGAAGGCGCTGCCACGTTCGGCGATTTTCGCGAACGGTTAGAAATGGCTAAGACGGGACGTGACGCATATGAGGCTGAGCTCGCCCAACTCAATGCCGAACGTGTCGTCGTCCTGCACCCGAACATCGCGGCGCGCTATGGGAGCGAGGTTGAAGCGCTGCAGCAGACACTTTCGAATGGCGACTCGGCCGAAGTCCAGAATGAAGCGATTCCGCGTTTGCGCGCGCTGATAGGCTCGATTGTGCTCGTGCCCGCCAGTATTGGCCGGGGCGTCGATATCACGGTGACGGGCATGCTCACCAACATGTTAGAGC
>JAYVVA010000321.1:0-2085 GCA_043787435.1 Sphingomonadales bacterium
TGGAACATTACTGCTCGTGTAGACATTCACCGGAGTGCCTGCTTTGAAGCTCGATACGTCGTAGCTAACGGGCATGTAGCTCCAGCTTGTGAACGAAAAGCGGCCGCTTTGTGCATAGCTCGTCGTCGCCGTGCGGTACTGGCGTGTGCACGTCTGGTTGCCGCTGTAGGAACTTTGGACTCGCTGATAGAATGTTTGATTGACCGTTGTCGGCTGACTCGATTGGAAAACATCGCTCGTCGGCACGGTGGGATTGCCCGACGGATTGGGGTTGAATCCTGAAAAGGCGACGTTGTTGCCGTAGCTTGTGCAGCTGCTGTCGCTAATCGGCGATCCAAAGGTCTGGTTGGTCCAGGCACCGTAGGTTGTCGTCGGGTGCCATCCCGGCGTCGTCATGTTGGCGACCCGCGACTGATAGGTCCAGCTACTGACCATCCAGTTGCTTGGCAGAATATTGGTGTTGGTGAACGGATCGATGCCCAAGTTTACGGCTGAAGAGTAGGGAACGAACCCTAACCGAAAGCGAGCGGTGCTCGTCGTCGCGTTGTTAATCGTGTCATAGAAATTGACGACGGCGCTCCGTACCCCGGCGATCTTTGAGCTCGCGTTACCGTTGCAAGTCGAGTCGTCGGGGCAATCGAGCATTGATCCGGTTGTGTCGAGGACAAACATGACATCGGTGTTGGAAATCTCGAGCCGCGCGTTGCAGGTCAGGCTCAGGTCGACGTGGTCATTACCGAAGATTTTGGTAATTGTCATTGGAATGGTTGCGGTGGCGGTGCCACCCACCTGGCCGTCGGAGGTCAGCGCCGTCGTAAACGACACATTTGTCGATCCAGACGTGTTTGCGGCGAAGTTGATGTTGAAAAAGTTGACGCCCTGCGCCGCAGAATTGGCATCGATGACCGTGCCACTCATCGAGCGCCGGGTCGCGAGCGCGCCCGCGTCGCAGGCTTGCTGCAGGCGCGACTTGATGAGGTACGACCGACCCATGTCGACGGCTGACCCGACCATGCCGACCAGCGGGATCGTCGCCATGGCGATCATTGCGAGGGTGTTACCGCTTGTGTTGCGGCGCAGGCGTGACAATATCCCGCGGTATTCGCTCGCTGTGCCCTGCGCCGCTGAAGAGAGTTTCATGCCCCGAAGCCCAATCGTGTCCACCTGTATTTGGCGTCACATGCAGCGATCAGGGCTAAGAGCGACTGAAGCGAAACGGTTAATCGTCCGTTTGCCGTATTTCATTTCGTGATCGTTCTCACTGACCCGGATCGCGCCTTCGCCCTCGATCATGTGCCGACCCGACAACGCGCTCGGGTGGCGGCGTTGTGGGCTCTCGATGAGCTCCTGGGGCAACTGGTCGCCTCCACGACCCAGCCGGTGCTCGGGCAGATGCGGCTGTTGTGGTGGCGTGAAGCTTTACAAGCGGGAACGCGTAGCCACCCCGTGCTTTCAGCCATGACGTCACTCAAAAGCGCCGGGATCGATGCGCAGGCACTCGGTATCGTCATCGATGGGTGGGAGGAACTGCTGGAGCCGTTGCCTTTGGATGACGACCAATTGGCGCGCTATGCGGCGTTTCGCGGTGCACAGTTATTCGAGCTTTCGGCGCGGTTGCTGCTCGAAGCGTGCCCCGAGCAGAGCGGCGCGGCGTGGGCGCTAGCGGATTTCGGCGTGCGCTGCTCGGAGCCCGGAACGGCGGCACGCGCCCTAAAAATGGCGCGGGATCGGCTGTCAGCCGCCGACCTTAAGAAGACGCCACGACCGCTGCGTATTCTCGTTAGGCTCGCCCGAGCCGATATCGCGGCTGGGCAACGAACGATCCGAACCCCGTGGAGGTTATTGCGCAGCGTCATGTAGCGACTGCCATCCAGTGCTTGGGCACGCGATCTGTACGATGGCGCGTCCAGTCAGGCTGATTTTTGCAGGCGGCGTTTCGCCTTGCGCTTACGACAGGTTGTTCTCGCCTTTGCCATGCGGCGGTGAAAATAGTCGGAGGCTCGCGAAGACGGCGGAATGCTCCCGCGAGCGTCGCTATGCACGCGCCGTTGGCAACGCCGACTGGGCGAGGGGACGAAGCGTCGT